>JBEDAD010000287.1:0-3458 GCA_041177985.1 Bacteroidota bacterium
TGATCTGCCCTACCCGTTCTACCAATTCGGTGGATAAAATTCTCAAAATCATCTGGCGCATCAAAATTAATAACGTGCGTAACGCCGGAAATATCCAATCCTCTGGAAATAATATCTGTTGCAATTAGAATGGAAACTTCACCAAGTTGAAATTTGTTCACCACATCAAATCGTGCATTTTGCGACTTATTGGAATGGATTACGCCTACCCGTTCTTCAAACTTTTCCTTTAATCGTTCAAAAACCAAGTCTGCAAAAGATTTACTCGAAACAAAAACAAGTACTTTTTGCATTTCGGTGTTACTTTCCAATAAATCCTCCAACAAATTCAATTTTGTATGGAAATTCGGAACTTTGTATCCCGTTAATTGAATATTTTCTAGAGGAGTTCCTGCAGGTGCAGCTTCAATCTTTACCGGTGCAATGAAATAATCCTGAATCAATGTTTCCACTTCTTCGTTCATTGTTGCAGAAAAGAGCATACTTTGCTTTTTAACTGGCAATAGATCCAAAACATTGTGCAGTTGGTGCCTAAATCCAAGATTAAACATTTCGTCTACCTCATCCACCACCAATCGTTTTATACTTTTAAGAACTAAATCGCCTCGCAAAGCTAAATCCAATAATCGTCCAGGAGTTGCAACGAGCACATCCAATCCCAAGGCCATTTTTTCTGCCTGCGTTCGAATATTTACGCCACCATAAACACCAACAACCGTTAAAGTCATATAGTTGGATAATTGTTCCACTGTTTCAACAACTTGTGCAACCAATTCGCGCGTTGGAACAATAATCAGAATCTGCGGCAATCTTTCTTTCGAAAATTTCCATTGTCTCAACGTTGGAAGCAAGTATGCTAATGTTTTACCGGTTCCTGTTTGCGCAATTCCAAGCATATCTTTTCCCGACATAATCACCGGGAAAGCTTTCTGTTGAATCGTTGTGGGAATTGAATACCCAAGATCATCCAAAGCAGTGAACAATGCCTTATTCAGATTTAAATCATCAAATGTTGATTGTTCCATATTTTGATTTGTTATAATTTTCATCAATACGGGTCAAAAAAAAAGCACCCTATCAAATAGAAATTAACTATTTTATATTAATAATTCACCAAGTTATTGATGGCAGTTTTCAATCGGTCTTTTGGCAAGAACTGATTTTCCAACGGAATAGAAAATGGCACTGGCGTATCGATGGAAGCGATTCTTTTTACTGGTGCATCGAGATCTGAAAAACAATTTTCCGTTATCAGTGCAGCAATTTCACCACCAATTCCTCCAGTCATACAATCTTCATGTAAAACGATAACCTTTCCTGTTTTCCGCACTGCGCTATAGATTGCTTCCGTGTCTAAAGGAAGTAAGGTTCTCAAATCGACAATTTCAGCAGATAATTCAGGATGTTGCGCCATCGCCTCTGTTGCCCAATGTACGCCTAATCCGTATGTAATAATCGTTAAATCTTTTCCTTCCGCTACAGTTCTTGCTTTTCCAATTTCCACCGTATAGTATTCGTTCGGTATTTCTTCCTTCAAACTTCTGTACAAATATTTATGTTCAAAAACCAAGACAGGATTTGGATCTTCAATTGCGGCATTCAAAAGGCCTTTTGCGTCATACGGTGTTGAAGCGTAAACCACTTTTAATCCAGGAGTGTGCACGAACCATGCTTCATTACTTTGCGAATGAAATGGACCTGCGGCTGTTCCTGCGCCCGTTGGCATTCGAACCACAACATCGGCATTTTGTCCCCATCGCCAATGAATTTTAGCCAAATTATTGATGATTTGATTAAAACCACACGTTACAAAATCGGCAAATTGCATTTCAACAATTGCTTTCATACCAGAGATGGACAAACCTAGTCCAGCGCCAACAATTGCAGATTCGCAGATTGGTGTATTTCTAACCCTGCCTTTTCCGAATTGTTCAACAAATCCTTCGGTAACTTTAAATGCACCACCATATTCGGCGATATCTTGACCCATGATTACTAAATCCGGATATTTCTCCATCGATTGGCGCAAAGCATCTTGAATGGCATCGATAAAGCGCTTTTCTGTTTTTTCTCCAACTGCGGGAATCACCTTTTGTTTAAAAGGAGCGTAAACATCTGAAAGCTCCAGTTCCATGGAAGCTTCGATTGATTTTTCAGCATTTGCAGCATCAAATCCAGTTTGAATCTCTTCTTTAATTTCTTTTCGAATGGTTTCGCAATGTTCTTTGGTTAAAACACCGATTTCTTTTAAATACCATTCAAAATTATCAATCGGATCTTGTTTAGACCATTCCTCCTGCAAACCTTCCGGATAATATTTTGTTCCCGAAGCTTCTTCATGTCCCCGCATTCTGAACGTCATCAATTCCAATAAAAAAGGTCTTGGATTTTCGCGAATATCTTCGTTAATCTTTCGAACAGTTCGAATAACATCCAGGATATTATTGCCATTTACCTGAACGGCTTCCATACCATAACCAATACCTTTATCGATAAATTGTTTGCATCGAAATTGCTCGGAGGAAGGAGTTGAAAGTCCCCAACAGTTGTTTTCCACTGCAAAAATCACAGGAAGATCCCAAACAGCTGCAACGTTCAGTGATTCATGAAAATCTCCTTCTGAAGCGCCACCATCGCCAGTAAAGACGATTGTAGATTTTTTCTCGTTCTTTAATTTTGCGGCTAATGCGATTCCGTCTGCGATACCAAGTTGTGGACCCAGATGTGAAATCATTCCAACAATTTTATATTCTTGCGTTCCAAAGTGAAACGATCGATCCCGACCTTTTGTAAAACCGGACATTTTTCCTTGAAATTGCGCAAATAAACGTTGCAAAGGAATCCCTCTTGTGGTGAAAACCCCCAAGTTTCGGTGCATTGGTAAAATATACTCATCCGAATGCATTGCATAGGCGCAACCAACCGAAATGCCTTCTTGTCCCCATCCGGAAAACCACTTGGTGATTTTTCCTTGACGCAGAAGAATAAGCATCTTTTCCTCGATTAAACGCGGTTTGACAAGTGTTTTATAAATTGTTAACAGCTCCGCGTCATCAAATCCGTCGCGGTTAAAATCGATGTATCTTTTTTCTAAAACTTCCATTATTTACTGATTGGAATTGGAGCTGCAAAATTAATCGAATTTGTGTCAGAAAACAGCAAAACAGCTTAAATATTTACCGCATAAAAAAAGGCTGATCTAGAAAGACCAACCTTTTAAAATCTATATTTTTTGATTATACCAATCCTTGGTCAATCATAGAATCTGCAACTTTCACGAAACCTGCGATGTTCGCACCTTTCACGTAATCTACATTTCCGTTTGCGTCCTTACCATATTTTACACATGCTTCGTGAATAGAAACCATGATTGCGTGTAATTTGGAATCCACTTCTTCTGCTGTCCAAGACATACGTAAAGAATTTTGAGACATTTCCAATCCGGAAGTTGCAACACC
>JBEDAD010000288.1:0-5145 GCA_041177985.1 Bacteroidota bacterium
TTGAGTGCTTTTTCACCAGTTGTGCAATCCGGAATTGTTTTGCACCGCTCCATCGATTTCTACATCGATCAACATCCGGAAGTGCGCAAACTCATGCACATTCTGTACCCTGTTCTGCCAAAAGTTACCGGGATTGCCATTGATTTATATTTTGACCATTGTCTGGCAAAAAATTGGAAAAGTTATCACGCTAAATCCTACGAAGATTTCCTGGACGAATTCTATGCGTACCATCCAGAAAAATGGCAAGAATATACATCCGAATTTCAGCAATTTATAGGCAAAATGCGCAAAAACCGTTGGATGAACCACTACCCTACTTTTTACGGTTTACAAAAAGCGTGCGAAGGCGTAGCACAGCGGATTTCATTTGATACTAATTTGCAAGATGCACCAGCTATATTTCTGGAAAACAAAGCGTTAATTCAGCGCCATTTTCAGGAATACATGGAACATGCAATTCCATTTTTCAAGCAAAAAAATAGTACACTGCACTTCTGAAACTACTAAAATATAGTGGCAAATGTGACACAAATACATATTTTATTGTATTTTGCACATCAATTGTACTGGTAAATGAGCTTAAAAATGCGGTTTTTTATTCCTACACTACTCAGTTTTCTCTCGCTTTGGATTCTTTCGAATTGTAGCGTGGAAGCTGAAAAAAATGTCGAAAAATTTGAACGTCCTTCTATTTCCATCGATCTTGCAGAAATACTAAAGCGCGGAAAATTAACCGTGCTTGCTGAAAATAGTTCCACTTCCTTTTTTATTTACCGCGGAAAAAAAATGGGCTTTGAATACGAAATCCTAAAGGAATTTGCGAATGAACTTGGCGTTGAACTCGAAATAAAAATTGTAAATAATTTAGATGATCTCACCGAAATGCTCAATAACGGAGAAGGAGATCTCATTGCCTGCAACTACACTGTAACACGAGAACGGAGTAAAACAATTGATTTTTCAGTTCCTATTTTGCGCACACCACAAGTTCTGATCCAAAGAAAACCAGAAGGTTGGGAAGAAATGGAACCTATTCAAATAGAGAAGAAACTACTGCGCGATCCAGCACAACTGATGCACAAAAAAGTGCACGTCTGGAAAAATTCAAGCTACTACCGGCGTTTGATGCACTTGCAAGAAGAAATTGGGGATACCATTTTCATCATGGAAGAAGACGGTAAAATTGGTGGAGAAGAGCTGATTGAAATGGTTTCAGAAGGATTGATTGACTATACCGTTACCGAAGCCAACATTGCGAAAATAAACCAACGTTTTTTTGAAAATCTGGATATTGCTACTGAAATTTCCGTGCGTCAAAAAATTGCTTTTGGAATGCGAAAATCAAGCCCACTTCTCAACGTGCGACTGGATAAATGGCTAACAAATTTCATGGTTAAAAAAACATTCAAGTACTTGAAAAGCAAGTATTTTGACTGGAAAAAATCGCCGGTGAAAGCAGCGGATTATTTAGCAATTTTAAAAGGTGGACAACTTTCTAAATTTGACGCTATTTTCAAGAAAGCAGCAGCTAAATCAGGCGGATTAGACTGGCAATTTATTGCTTCTGTTGCCTACCAAGAATCCAAATTCAATCCATATGTTGTTGGTTTTGGTGGCGCGTATGGCATGATGCAATTTATGCCGAATACAGGACCCAAATACGGCGTTTATCCAAATTCTACACCAGAAGTGCAAATAAATGGTGCCATGAAAAAAATGAATTCCGATTTCAACAACTGGAAAAATATTCCAGATAAAGCACAACGCGAAAAATTCACTTTAGCAACCTACAATGCTGGAAAAGGACATATCGAAGATGCACAGCGACTGGCGAGAAAACATGGTTTGAATCCGTTTGTTTGGGACGATAACGTGGAACAGATGCTTTTAAATCTTTCAAAAAGCGAATATTACCGCGACGAAGTTGTTCGAAACGGTGCAATGCGCGGAGCACATACGTATAAATATGTTCGAACAATCTATGCACGCTACTTGGAATGGAAGTCGGTTTACAAATGATTTGACTAAATTTACAAGAAAATTATCAAGCGATTAATTGTCATAGAAGGCCCAACGGCCAGCGGAAAAACCGATTTGAGTGTTGTATTGGCAAAGTATTTTTCAACCTGTGTTCTTTCAGCCGACTCGCGCCAATTTTATACCGAACTAGAAATTGGAACGGCAAAGCCAACCAAAACGGAGCAAGACGGCGTAAAACATTATTTCATCGATTCGCATTCCATAACAGCGGAAATTACCGCTGCGAACTATGAACAACAAGCCCTGGAAATTCTCGAAAATGAGTTTAAAAGCCACGATACCATCGTTTTAGTTGGTGGATCCGGAATGTTTATCGACGCACTTTGCTTCGGGCTAGATCCAATTCCAGCTTCTAAAATCCTGCGAGATGAACTTACCAAACAGGTTGACGAAGTCGGATTGAATTCCCTTTTGCAGGAATTAGAAGAAAAAGATCCTGTTTATTTTTCCCAAGTGGATCAAAAAAATGCCATGCGGGTAATTCGAGCAATCGAAGCAATTCGGCTCAGCGGAAAACCGTATAGTGCGCAGCGCAAAGCAATCCCAAAAGAAAGAAACTTTTCGATTCACCGATTTATCATAGACCATCCAAGAGAAAAACTCTATGCACGCATCAACTTGCGCGTGGATCAAATGCTCGAAAAAGGCTTACTGGAAGAAGTTAAAAAGCTAGAAAAATTTAAAGATTTTTCCGCCCTTCGAACGGTTGGTTACACCGAAATGTTTGCCTTTCTAGAAGGGAAATCCACCTATTCAGATGCCGTAGAGTTGATTAAGCAAAATTCGCGGCGCTATGCAAAACGACAATTAACCTGGTTTAGAAAACACACGGATGCCGTTTGGATTCCGTATGATTCAGCACAAAATATGTCTGCTAAAATACTAGAAGAATTATCCCTTTAGGTATTTTGCTGTAATAAAAACGTGCACTTTTATTCTTTTGGAACGATTCTTGAAACTTGACAAGAGAGAAAACGAAACGCAATCGGTCTAAACACCTGTGACAAGTAAGAAAAAACGTAAAATTGTATCTATGAAAATTATTCTAGACCACATTATGCCGATTCCATTGGCTTCTGTGCAACACAATTCAGAAAGTATCTGGGGAAGTTTCGTGGAAATTAATCCGGGAGAAAAAATCCTTTTAAATGCTTCCAGTGGAAAAGGAAAATCCACTTTCACGCTAACAACGGTTGGACTCCGAAACGATTATACCGGCGAAATTCGTTACGATGAACAAACAATTCGGGAATTCACACCAAAGGATTGGGCAGCGATTCGGCGGAAAAAAATTACCGTTGTCTTTCAAGATCTTCAGCTATTTCCCAACCTTACCGTTGGCGAAAACCTTTTGTTAAAAAATAGTTTGCACCCCGTTTACTCGGAACTTGAAATCCGGAAACTTCTCGAACGCCTAGATATCGATTCCAAGTGGGACCAACAGTGTGCGCTTTTATCGATGGGACAGCAGCAGCGCGTTGCAATAATTCGTGCAATGTGTCAGCCGTTTGAACTGGCAATTCTAGATGAGCCATTTTCCCATTTGGATACGGAAAATGCACAACGTGCACTTGCGTTAATTGAAGACCGATGCAACGAACAAGGAGCCGGATTTGTGCTTACAACACTCGGAGAAACCTATAATTTCACTTTTGACAAAGAATTAAAACTGTAAAACCATGTTAAACAAACTCTTATTTAAGAACCAAGATAAAAAGCAATTGGGAATTGCAATTATCGGCGCATTTATGGGAATTACATTTTTGGTTACTTCCATCCACTACTTGATTAAATTGAACGAGTTTGGAAAAGGATCAGATATTCTAGGTCCGAACACGGTGATTGTGCAAAAAAAGGTTTCCAATTCCAGTTCCCTCAATCTTACAAAAACAGATTTTACAGAAAGAGAAATTGAAAAAATCAAACGTGAAACGTTTATAAAAGACGTGAAACCGGTTATCAGCAACAATTTTGATATTTCATTTGAAACAGCAGACCCAATGGTTCCTAGATTCCGAACCGATGTTTTTATCCAAACAGTTGACCCAACGTTTCTGGATGTTACCCCAGCCAATTGGAAATGGAAAGAAGGCGATGAATTTGTACCAATCATTTTACCGAGAGAATTTTTGGTGATGCTAAACACCTTTATGAGTGCAAGCAATATTCCTCAAATTTCAGATGATTTAGCGAAAGATATCCAGTTTAAATTCGCCTTGAAAGATACCATTAAGAAAGAATATGTAAACGCGCGCATCATTGGTTTCACGAATGAAGTTTCTTCGATATTGGTTCCGGAGAGTTTCATGGAATATGGCAATAAAAAATTCACCACCGGAGCAGAAATGAAAATTACCCAACTTATGATTTCCGGAAAAGAAAATGAATTTGGCTTGGTTGAAGAACTGCTAAAAGCAAAAGGCCTCGAATCGAAGAACGCACAAATGGTCGTTGGAAGGTTAAAAAGTGTTATTGGCACCTTGCTTCTCGTAGTTTTAGGAATTTCCGTGATTGCCGTTTTCGTGTCTGGTTTGGTTTTTATTCAATACATGCAGCTGCTCATTTCGCACAATGCATATGAAGTGCGAACCCTGCTGCGCATTGGCTTTGATCCAAACGTCGTTAGCAACAGTTTCTTTTACTATTTCGTGAAAATTTTTGGAATTGTAGGTTTTTTAGGACTTAGTATTTTCTTTATATTTAAGTATTTTCTGGATAAGATGTTTGAATCCGGCGGACTAATTCTAGATAAACAACCATCATTAATGGCGCTTGTTGCCTTGATTTTTACCTACGTTTTATTTAGTATTTCGAGTTATAGTACAGCAAAAAAAGGCATTTACAAGCAACTTTGAAAAATTTCAAAATTTCAAAGGTTAAAGAAATGTTAATTCAATAGACTTTTATACTTTTGGAGCGTCTATGCAATAACTTCAACAGAAATTAACCAATTAAGAACAGACAAATATCTAGTGTATGAAAATAGTAATCGTTTTAGCCTTTGCGTTGATCAGCAGCCTAAGTTTCGGTCAAAAGTTGAAATTTAAAGTAAATGGGTACAAAGACACCACGATACATTTGGTGAAATATTTTGGGAAAAAC
>JBEDAD010000289.1:0-2651 GCA_041177985.1 Bacteroidota bacterium
GGGTGTATAAGAATTTTAATTTTTTCGGAGAAACTTCGCGTACTTCCTATTCTGGATCTTGGGCGAATCTCCATGGCGTTTTATTTTCCTTGGATTCGCGCGCTTCGTTCAGTCTTTTATACCGAAATTACCAGCGCGGGTACCAGACATTTTACAACACTGGATTTTCAGAAGGCAGCAATACACAGAATGAAAGTGGTATTTATGCCGGTTTGAAAATGAAACTTTCCAGCTCTTGGTCGGTAAATTCGTACATAGATTTATTCAAGTTTCCATGGATGAAATACACGGTAGATGCGCCATCATTTGGACACGAGATTATGGTTCAACCATCCTACAGACCGACAAAACAATTAGAAATTTACGCCCGTTATCGGGAACAGATGCGTCAAAAAAATAGCCGCGATTCAGATGGAACTGTAACGGAATTGGAGGATGTTTTGCAGCGAAATTACCGCTTGAATATTTCGTATGCCGTCAGTGAATTTTTCACCATCAAAAGTCGGATTGAATATGTTACCATTCAACGCAAAAGCAATACGCCGGAAGTTGGTTTCATTTTCACGCAGGATGTTTTATACAAACCTAAGAAGTTACCTTTCGATTTAGCATTGCGTTACGCACTTTTCGATACGGATAGCTACGATACGCGGATTTATTCCTACGAGAACAATGCGTTGTTTGTTTTTGCAATTCCAGCATATTATTACCAAGGAAGTAGGGCGTATGCGATGATTCGGTTTTCTTTTTTACGCCGCTGTGATTTATGGTTTAGGTACGGCGTATTTATCTACAACAACCGTTCTGCAATCGGATCCGGAGCGGAAGAAATTAAAGGTTCTAAAAGATCGGATATTACACTACAGTTTCGTGTGAAATTTTAAATCCAACACATTCCTCAATATTCAATATCGAGGTTAAAGGTATTTTTTAGCGTGTGTAAGTTTGGGTTTTTACGCGCCAACGAAGCAAATCGATCTTTTCCAGTAAGGAATTTCACTTCTTTTTCAGGATTATCGTTCAAGGAAAAATCGATTTCAATGGCGTAATTTTTTAATTCTTTTCTAAAGAAACCAATCATATCCTGCAAATGCGGTTTGATGTAATCGATTTGAATTTGGTTGTCGACATCCATCAAGATGAGGTGATCTTCCTTTTGAACGGGTTCTCTTTTGATCATTGCATTATAAAAGGTTTCCATTCCTTTTTCCTTCATTTCAAATGCAAATCGTCGCCAAAGCATCTTAACCTGATCATAGGAATAGGTGTTGAAGGGTAAATTTTCGGGCAAAGTAGAAATTCCTGTTCGTTCATCGTCCTTTACTTCCATCAATTTTTTAATGGAAAGGGTAGAAGTATTTAATTCTCCGGAAGGAACGGAAAGTATTTTTTGTTCCACAACCGGTTTCTCGTAAATCTTTCGAACGGAAGGCGCCAAAGGCTTTGCAGCGCTTGGAAGATTGTCTCTTAAATTTTGACTTGGAAAGGGAATGAGGTCAACGGGATCCGTCAGACATTTTTTTTTTCTTGCTCTTGCAGTAAAGAACACAGTTGCATCAAGGCCATTTCCACCAGTAAGCGCTGATTTTTGGAAGATTTATAGTCTACATCGGATTTGCTTAAAATCGCGAGTGACCGTAAAATTAAATGCCCATCCATTTGTTTGGATTGATCGATATAGCGTTGTTCAATTGCTTCTCCAGCTTCTAGTAATTTTGCCGTGCGTAAATCTTTGCAAACGAGTAAATTTCGGTAATGATCCGCCAAGCCAACGATAAAGTTGTGTCCATCAAAACCTTTCTCATAAATATCGTTGAGCAACAATAGTGCAGACGGAATATCTTCTTTTTGCGTGCTTTCTACAATTCGGAAATAATAATCATAATCCAGAATATTTAGATTTTCAAGCACACTTTTATACGTGAGATTTGAACCCGTGAAAGTGACAATTTGATCAAAAATGGAAAGTGCATCTCTCAGTGCTCCATCCGCTTTTTGCGCAATTAAGTGCAAAGCTTCAGAATCTGCTGTAATTTCTTCTTTCGTAGCAATAGTTGCCAAGTGATCTGCAATATCTTTTACCTTAATACGGCTGAAATCAAAAATCTGGCAACGCGATAAAATAGTTGGGATGATTTTATGTTTTTCCGTTGTAGCGAGAATGAAAATCGCATGTTTTGGTGGCTCTTCCAGTGTTTTTAAAAAAGCATTAAATGCTTGATTGGAGAGCATGTGCACCTCATCAATAATATAGATTTTGAAATTTCCCAATTGCGGAGCAATGCGCACTTGGTCAATAAGACTTCGAATATCGTCAACAGAGTTATTTGAAGCAGCATCTAATTCGTAAACATTCAGCGAATTTCCGGTATTAAAGGAAATACACGAATCGCAGGTATCACATGCTTCAATGTTATCGGTTGGTGTGAAACAGTTGATTGTTTTGGCTAATATCCGCGCAGTTGTTGTTTTTCCAACACCTCGGGAACCACAAAATAGGAATGCTTGTGCTAAATGTTCTGTTTTTATAGCGTTTTTCAGTGTTGAAGTAATAGAAAATTGTCCCACAACCGTATCAAAGGTCTGGGGTCTATATTTTCGGGCTGAAACAACAAAATCACTCATTACTGCAAATTTAATGATTTGTACTT
>JBEDAD010000290.1:0-5890 GCA_041177985.1 Bacteroidota bacterium
AATCTATTTAATCTAAAAATCGCTTAAATTTACACCGAATACGATAATAGAAAAAATGGTAAAGAACAGAACATTTACGTTTGAGGATTTTGAAAATTACAATCAATTAAGCGAAGACGACCAAGCATTGGTTGCAAAAGCCTATGAAATTTCAGCCAAAGCGTATGCTCCATATAGTAAATTCAAAGTGGGAGCAACGGCACTTTTGGAAAATGGAGAAATTGTAGCAGGCAGCAACCAGGAAAATATTGCCTATCCGTCTGGACTTTGTGCCGAACGAGTAGCTTTGTTTTTTGCAGGGGCAAATTTTCCGGATCAGAAAGTTGTAACGCTTTGCGTTGTCGCAAAAGGGGATCTTTTACCTTTTGATATGGTGTTATCTCCTTGTGGCGGGTGTCGACAAGTAATGCTAGAGACCGAAATGAGACAACAAAAACCAATGCGCGTAATCATAGTAAGTCAAAATAAGCGCACAATTATTTTTTCCGCTGCAAAAGATTTATTGCCATTTGCCTTTGGAACGGAATAAATTTACAGTGGATTAGTGTAAATAAAGATCACCTTTTTTTGTTGCTTTCACCTACCGTACTATTGGGTTTGTGAAGGATTATTAATCCGATTTTTGCAGGAAACTGCACTTTTGGTACTTTTAACAATTAGTATTGTAAAACTTTTCAATCATTCTCTGGACAACTATAGTTGTATCTTAAGATTTTTCTATATTTGTAGCTCGAATTTTAACTGGAAAAAACATGGCGGTAAAAACTGCAGGAAAACCTTCAAAAACGACGAAAAAATCAGTGCAAGCTGGAAAGTCTAAGTTTTCTAAGGAAACATATATCAAATGGTACAAAGACATGCTACTTATTCGAAGATTCGAAGAGAAAACAGGTCAACTGTACATTCAGCAAAAGTTTGGTGGATTTTGCCATTTGTACATTGGACAGGAAGCAATTGTAGTTGGAACTGCAAGTGCCTGTAGACCAGGAGATAAGCACATGACGGCATACCGCGATCACGGACATCCAATTGCATTGGGAACAGATCCGCGCATTTTGATGGCAGAATTATACGGCCGTTCAACTGGATGTTCAAAAGGAAAAGGTGGATCGATGCACTTTTTTGATAAGGACAAGAATTTCATGGGAGGACACGGAATTGTTGGTGCACAGATTGTAATGGGAGCAGGAGTAGGTTTTGCTGAGAAATACAATGGAACGGACAATGTGGCATTTGTTTCTATGGGCGATGGTGCTGTTCGACAAGGAGCATTGCACGAAACATTTAACATGGCGATGATTTGGAAATTACCTGTAATCTTCATTATTGAAAACAATAATTACGCGATGGGAACTTCCGTGGAGCGTACAACAAATGTTACAGATCTTTCTAAAATTGGTCTTTCCTACGAAATGCCTTCTAAAATTGTAGATGGAATGTCTCCCGAATCCGTTCACGAAGCAATTGAAGAAGCTGCAGACAGAGCGAGAAGAGGCGATGGACCTACTTTGTTAGATATCCGAACTTATAGATACAAAGGTCATTCCATGTCAGATCCACAAAAATACCGATCCAAAGACGAAGTTGCGGAATGGATGGCGAATGATCCGATTGAACATTGTTTGAATGTTATCCAAGAGAATAAATGGATGACAAAAGTACAAATTGAGGAAATTGAAAATTGGGTAAAAAAAGAAGTGCAGGAATCTGTTGAGTTTGCTGAAAATTCGCCATATCCAGAAGCACATGAATTGTACGAAGATGTTTACACCCAAACAGATTATCCGTACATCAAAGAATATTAATTAAGTACTTAAATTCCTACAAAACACGCTAAAAAGTGGTTTAAGGATTTTCTAAATAGATAAAAAAATGGCTGAAGTTATATACATGCCCAAGTTAAGCGATACCATGTTGGAAGGTGTTGTTGCAGAATGGACAAAAAAAGTTGGAGATACCGTTAAAAACGGAGAAGTTCTTGCCGAAATCGAAACCGACAAAGCAACAATGGAATTTGAATCGTTCTACGACGGCGTACTTTTGTACATTGGAGTTGAAAAAGGAAAAGCAGCACCTGTAAACGCAATCCTGGCGATTATTGGTGAAAAAGGCGAAGATATTTCAGCATTAATTGCCGGAGGAAATACTCCCGCGCCTGCAGCTGAAACAGAAAAAGCAGAGCCTGTTATCGCAACGCCGACTCCAGCTCCAGTTGCTCCAAGTGTGCCAGCCGCAGTTGTTGCGCCAGTTGCAGTAAGTGCGCCAGTTGCAAATGCAGGAGATAGAATTTTTGCTTCGCCATTAGCGAAGAAAATTGCAGAAGAAAAAGGTATTGATATTCACGCTGTTGCCGGAACTGGCGAAGCAGGAAGAATTGTAAAAAGAGATGTAGACCATTATGTTCCTTACACACCTGCGCAACGCACATTTAGCGCTGCACCAGCAGGAACAGAATCTTTTGTCGACGAGACAGTTTCTCAAATGAGAAAAACAATCGCACGAAGACTTGCGGAAAGTAAATTCACAGCGCCACATTTTTATTTAACCTTGGATATCGACATGGATAACGCTATAAAAGCGAGAAAATCTATGAACCAAGTAGAAGGTGTAAAAGTTTCTTTCAACGACATGGTTGTAAAAGCTGTAGCGATGGCCTTGAAATTGAATCCAAATGTAAACAGCTCTTGGTTGGGAGATGTAATTCGCAGAAATCACCATGTACACATCGGTGTTGCAGTAGCGGTGGAAGATGGTTTACTCGTTCCAGTTGTGCGATTTGCAGATACAAAAGGATTGACACAAATCGGTGCGGAAGTGAAAGAATTTGCGCAAAAAGCGAAAGATAAAAAATTGCAGCCTAGCGATTGGGAAGGAAATACATTTACCATTTCTAACCTTGGCATGTTTGGGATTGAATCCTTCACGGCAATTGTAAACCCTCCAGATAGTTGTATTTTAGCTATTGGCGGAATAAAAGAGGTTCCAGTTGTTAAAAACGGACAAGTAGTGCCAGGAAATGTGATGAAAGTCACGCTTTCATGCGACCACCGAGTTGTTGATGGCGCAACGGGCTCTGCATTCTTGCAAACATTCAAAGGATTTATGGAAAATCCAGTAAATATGTTGTTGTAATACTATTTGCAACTACTAGAAGCCGGACATTTGTTCGGCTTTTTTTTTGGCGTTTCCCTTCGGGTCGGGCTTTCCATTCCAATCTTTTGCAATAAAACAAAAGGATTTCCATTACAATCCCTAACGCAAAATGTTGACTAAAGACGCTGCCGTTTGGTGTATATTAATCGGTTATTATAAAATCGTAATAAGTACATCACTTTCTAAACCTTCAAAAAAGTAATCCAAAAACGTTTAAAATCAAACGTAAAAGTTCTATCTTAGAATTAGCAATTGCTAAAAAAAATCCGTCCGAACGAAAATCTTCTACCCATTAATAGACATTTTTCTAAACCAATCTAAAATTAAATAGGATGAAAGAATATACATTTTGCCAAAGTTGTGGATTCCCGTTAAAGAAAGACAAAAAAGGCGGTGGAACAGAAAAAGATGGATCGATAAGTAAGAAATATTGCTCCATGTGCTTTGAGAAAGGGAAATTTTTAACGCCATCTGAAATCGATACAGCGAAAAAAATGCAGCGATTTTGCATGCAGGAAATGAAAAAAGACGGAATGAATTTATTCTTTGCTTGGCTTGCTACCAGATCGATTCCAAAACTTGAACGTTGGAAAAATTGAAAATTGTGAACACTTCCTTGGATATACTAACAAAAAAAAGGATGCCTTAACAGTATCCTTTTCCATGTAATCTATTTTGTGATCGTTTAAATATTTTCAATAATCAATGCAGAAGCACCACCGCCGCCGTTGCAAATCGCAGCGCCACCAAATTTCCCTCCGTTTTGTTTTAAAACGTTAATCAAGGTTACTACGATTCGAGAACCTGAATTTCCAAGCGGGTGTCCCAATGAAACGGCACCACCATTAACATCTACTTTAGAAGGATCTAATCCTAAAATCTTCGTATTCGCAATTCCAACAACTGCAAAAGCTTCATTTAATTCCCAAAAATCAATATCGCTTACTGCTAATCCTGCTTTACCCAATGCAATTGGAACCGCTTTAGAAGGAGCAGTTGTAAACCATTCTGGCGCTTGTGCAGCATCTGCATAACTTACAACTTTTGCAATTGGCGTTAAACCATATTTTTCAACCGCTTCTTTCGATGCAAGAATTAAGGCAGAAGCACCATCGTTTATAGTAGAAGCATTCGCCGCTGTGATCGTTCCTTCTTTGTCAAAAGCCGGACGTAAACTTGGAATTTTATCTAAAAAAACATTAGTGAATTCTTCGTCTTGTACTACGTTGATTGGGTCTCCCTTGCGCTGTGGGACAGCAACTGGAACAACTTCTTCGTTGAATTTTCCTGCTTTCCAAGCTTCTGCAGATTTCGTGTACGAGTCAATTGCGAAATTATCTTGGTCTTCGCGCGTTATCGAATGCTCTTTTGCACATATTTCCGCACAATTTCCCATCGGAACATTGGAATAAACATCCAACAATCCATCTTTTGTGATACCATCAACCATAGCGATGTTTCCAAATTTCACACCATTTCTTCCGTCTAGGTAATGCGGGACTTGCGACATATTTTCCATTCCACCAACAACAACAACATGGTTGTCACCAGCTAAAATGGATTGTGTTCCAAGCATGATTGCCTTCATTCCGGAAGCACATACTTTGTTCACCGTTGTACAAGGAACGTTTTGTCCTAAACCAGCACCAAGTGCAGCTTGCCGCGCAGGCGCTTGTCCAACACCAGCTTGTAAAACATTTCCCATGAAAACTTCATCGATCCATTCCGAATTAACTTTTCCTTTTTCCAAAGCTCCCTTGATCGCAATGGAACCAAGTTTAGTAGCAGGAACACTGGATAATGCACCCATAAATGAACCAATTGGAGTTCTTGCCGCAGCAACAATGTAAATTTCTTTTGACATCCTCTAATGTTTTAATTTAACCACAGCAAAGGTAGTAAAACTATCTAATTTCTCGAATGTGCAAGAGGCTATTAATTGTTGTGTTTTAAAAAATAATTGTAGCTTTAGTAGTGAAACCCGTAACATTTAAAATATGAAAAAAGCTACCTTTTTTATCTTAATGCTTCCAATTTCTGCGTTTTCCCAAGTTAAAGATACGCTAACGCCAAAAAAATGGCAATCGGAAGCAACGTATAATTTGAACGGAACGCAAACGTCTTTTGTTAATTGGAGCGCAGGAGGAAGGAACAATGTTTCCGTTCTTGCTTCCATAATCGCAAATGCGACGTATTCAAACAATGCTATTAAGTGGACAAATGACCTGGGTTTATCCTTGGGAGGATTAAAATACCTAGAAAAGGATTCGAAAGAAAAACTCCAAAAAACGGATGATAAAATCGATCTTTCCACCAATATCGGCTACAAATTAAAGGAACATTTTTACCTTTCGGTTCTAGGCGGTTTCAAAACCCAAATGCTGGATGGATTTGGTTTTCCAAATGATTCCGTTCGTATTTCTAAATTTCTAGCGCCGGGCTATGTGAGTTTAGCAGTGGGAATTGACTACACACCAACAAAGGATTTATCCGCTTTTTTGTCGCCAATGGCAATGAAATTAACCATTGTAAACGATGCGCTTCTCGCAAATAGCGGTGCGTTTGGTGTGGAACCTGCAACTTTTGATTCGTTTGGAAATGTTGTCACCAAAGGAAAAAGATTGCGATCGGAAGTTGGTGCTTATTTTAAATTGACGTATAAAAAGACCTTGGCGAAAAATATCGATTTAAAGTCAAAAGTGGAATTATTCAGCAACTATGTGGTAAAACCACAAAA
>JBEDAD010000291.1:0-3760 GCA_041177985.1 Bacteroidota bacterium
GCCACGAGACCATTGTAATTGGTGCAAATTTAACAATAAAATTGAAAAATCAAGAACCTAATGTGTATTAGTTTGCTTTCAACAGTTATAGGAAAACAAAAAGTAACGCAACAATTTCTAACATAGATGTCTTAACAGGTGATGTTCGATAAAAAGATGTTAACCTTCTATTATAATCCCAACGCTTTCAACATCTCCGTTTATTGGTGGACAAATTTTGACGACCTTGATTCGGATGAAATCGATTCTGTTAATTTCATTTTTTAAACGGGTTATAATTCTTTGTCCAACATGTTCAATCAATTTAGATCGAATTTGCATTTCTTCAGAAACAATTTTATTAACAACGACATAATCTACCGTCTTAGATAAATCATCTGATTCTGCTGCTCCACTGAAATCTGTATTTAACATAACGTCTACACGATAGTTGCCTCCAATTTCCGCTTCTTCTGGCAAGCAACCGTGAAACGCGTAGATTTTTATGCCATTTACCTCAATTGTATGTTTCATACCTTATTTTTTGAGCGTTTCAACAGCTGTAATTCCTTGATTCATACGGGATAAGCATTCTTCTTTCCCTAGAAATTCTCCTATTTCAAACATGCTTGGTCCTGCCCCTGTTCCTGTGATTAAAAGTCTGAATAGTGGCAAAACAGCGCCAATGCCAAGTCCAGTTTTCTCCAAAAACAATTTAAAGCGTTCTTCGATGTTTAGTGCTGTGAATGCATCAAGCGTTTCTAATTCTTGCAACCAAAGTTCCATAAGTTCTTTTGTTCCGTCTTTCCATTTTTTAGAAACGGTTTGCTCGTCGTATGTTTGAGGTGCTTCGAATAAATAAATTCCTTCTACCGCTATATCCCGAACAAATGTTGCGCGTTCTTTCATTAAGTGGCAAATGTTTATTAGTTTATCTATTGGTAAAGTATTGTTTATCTCTTTCGCTAACGATTCGGCTAATTTTGTATCGGATGTATCGCGTAAGTAGTTTTGTTGAAACCATTTTGTTTTTTCAGGATCGAATTTAGCACCCGACTTAGAAACTCTGTCCAAGGTAAACGCCTCTGTTAATTCTTCCAATGAAAAAATTTCTTTTGTTGTTCCTGGATTCCATCCTAAGAAAGCCAACATATTAATGAACGCTTCTGGGAAATAACCTTTTTCTCTGTAGCCAGAATAAAGTTCGCCATCTGCAGCCACCCAGTTAGTTGGGAAAACAGGAAAACCAAGTCTGTCTCCATCTCTTTTCGAAAGCTTTCCATTACCATCCGGACGAAGTAAAAGTGGTAAATGAGCAAATTGTGGACGTTCCCAACCGAATGCTTCGTACAAAAGAACGTGCAAAGGAGCAGAAGGAAGCCATTCTTCTCCGCGAATAACATGGCTTATTTCCATTAAATGATCATCGACAATATTTGCCAAATGGTATGTTGGCATGCCATCGCTTTTAAATAGAACTTTATCGTCAAGATTATTCGTGTTAACAACAACCCATCCTCTAATGACATCTTCAAAACGTACGTCTTGGTTACGCGGCATTTTCATCCGTATAACAAAAGGCGTATTGTTTGCCAATAATTCTTCTACTTGATCTTGTGGAAGAGTAAGGGAATTTTTCATTGTGGTACGGGAAACACTGTTGTATTGCCAGTTGGGCATGCCCATTTTTTTTGCTTGTTCACGCACAGCATCTAGTTCTTCACTTGTATCAAATGCGTAATATGCTTTCTCCGAACGGATAAGTTCATCTGCAAACGGACGGTATAAATGCTGTCTTTCAGATTGCACGTATGGTCCGAAATTGCCACCAATTCCAGGTCCTTCAGTTGGTTCAATACCACACCATTTTAGAGCATCCATTATATAATCTTGCGCGCCAGGTACAAATCTAGCCTGATCCGTATCTTCTATTCGAATTATAAAAGTGCCATTGTGCTTTTTAGCAAATAGATAATTATAAAGAGCGGTACGAACGCCTCCCATATGTAATGGTCCCGTTGGAGATGGTGCAAATCTTACACGAACTGGTTTGTCTGACATGTGCTGTTTTTTTGAACAAAGATAAGTAGAATTAGAGGATTGAAATTCGTTCCAAGTTTAATTATCGATTTTTGAATGTGTAGCGGTGAAATTTTAATTCGTTAAATATCTATAATTGCTAATCTCTTTGAATTTTTTCTTTTAATTTAGTAGGTTAAGCAGATTATATACAGAACAAACATGGGATCATTTGATCAATTATTGGAACAAATAGATGCTTTCATACGAAAGTATTATAAAAATCAGATCGTTAAGGGATTACTGCTGTTTTTGGGAATTTTCTTAGCCTCTTTTCTTTTAACCACTACTCTTGAGTATTTTGGACGCTTTGGAAGTGTAACACGTGGGTTTCTCTTTTTCACGTTTATTGGTCTTAATCTGCTTGTATTAGGACGTTATATTTGTTTTCCAATTCTGAAATTGTACTCTTTTGGGAAACGTATTAACCGATATCAAGCCGCGGATATTATAGGAGCTTTTTTTCCATCCATATCGGATAGACTCAAAAACACTTTACAATTGAACGATGATTTGAACACAAACATTGGGAATGTTGAGTTAATTAGAGCAAGTGTGCTACAACGTTCTAAATCGTTGAGTGCAATGCCATTTGTTTCTGCCATTGACTTTAAAGAGAATCGAAAGTATGTGAAATACCTCATTCCTATATTTCTTGTTTTGGTTGTTGTGGGCGTGGCTGCTCCTTCATTGTTTACACAAGGAACGGAACGTGTGATCAATTATACCAAACAATTTAAGCCGGTTGCACCCTTCAAGTTTTTCTTATTAACGAAGAACCTTGTAATTGAAGAAGGGAAAGATTTAGTTGTGGAATTAGAGGTTTCTGGAAAAGAACTTCCTGAATTTGTTTATTTGATAAGCGAAAACGGTAAGTTTTTAATGAAGAGAAATGCTAAAAACAGTTTTAATGGAACAATTAAAAAACCAAACGGATCAGGTACATTCTTCTTTCAAGCAAACGAATTTGAAAGCGAAAAGTACAGCTTAAGTGTTTTTGGAAAAGCGACAATTGGAAAGTTGGAAGCTAAGTTGTTTTATCCAAAATACTTAGGGAAAACGGACCAATCTATACAAAATGCAGGTGATTTAGAAGTTCCTGAAGGAACAGAAATCGAATGGAGTGTAATTGCAAAAAACACCAATTTTGTGGATTTTGTGTTTAACTCTGAAAAACAACGGTTTAAGAATGAAGGGTTCAAAGTCACTAAGAAACTGATTAACACATCAAACTTAGAATTCTATTTATCGAACAAGCATACTACCAAGGTGGATTCTTCAAAAGTTACCATATCGGTTATAAAAGACGCTTATCCTTCGATAATAGTGGATGAAAGAAAGGATAGTTTGTCTGATGGTTTGTTTTTTTTTAATGGTCAAGTTGGAGATGATTACGGACTTAATTCATTGGTGTTTGTTTATGCAATTATCTCAGAAGATGGTAAGCGAAAAGAAACCCGAATGTCTGTAAAGAAAGTAAGTGGTTTGGATGTGCCTTTCGATTTCGCAGTTGATTTTCGTCGTGAAAATGTGAAGCTGAACGATAGAATTGAATATTTCTTTTCCGTTAGTGACAACGATGGTGTAAATGGTAGTAAATCTACTAAAAGTCAGCTGTTTACGTATAAATTACCGTCTCTTTCTGAACTAAATGAGCAGAGAAGTGAAGACCAGGCTTTAATCAAAGAAAACATGAATGACC
>JBEDAD010000292.1:0-5360 GCA_041177985.1 Bacteroidota bacterium
CTTCATTATATCGACCTAACACTAAAAATGGAGACCCAAGAATATGGTTCAAAGGTTTAGGGAATTATTCAAAAGCAAATGATGTTCTAGGAATATTTGAATTCGAGCAAATTTTATACGTTCTTAACATTACTCAAATTGATTTATTAAAACTATTAAACTCAAGTACAACTAATCCATTAAAAGAATTGGTTAATGAGATTAATCATATATCAAATGAAGTTGCAGATGAATTATTGATGTTATTAAATAAAATTTCTTCAAGAGGACTTGTTCCAGCCATGCTTAAAGCTGATACAGCTATAGGTAGAACGCTAGAAACACTTTTAGGAATAGATATTAATTCGTCTAAAAAACCGGATTATAAAGGAATTGAACTAAAATCTTACAGGGATAAAAAGGGAAACCGAAAGAATTTATTTGCACAAGTTCCTGATTGGAAATTAAGTAAATTCAAAAGTTCTGCTGAAATTTTAGATAATTTCGGTTACAATCGAGGTGACGATTTCAAACTCTATTGTACTGTTTCCGCATTAGTTAAAAATTCTCAAGGTTTAACATTAAAAATGGATTCTAAAATAAATCAACTTTTAGAAAATTCAGACAAATCTGATATTGGAGATTTTATTGCTTGGAATTTGGAAACATTACATAATCGTTTATTAGAAAAACACAATGAAACTTTTTGGATAGCAGCAGATTCTATTATGATAAATGATTTAGAACATTTTCAATTCAAAAAAGTAGAACATACAAAAAAACCAATTGTAACTCAATTTGATATTCTATTAGAACAAGGAATAATTACACTAGACCATTTAATAAAAAGAAAACCAACAGGAAGTGTCGTTGAAAAAGGTCCGATATTTAAGATAAAACCTAATTCTTTGGATTTATTATTTCCTCCAAGTCAATCTTATCATTTGACTACAAAATAATTAAGGAGAAGTTAATCCAATTAACACTCGAGAAAAATAGCGGCAGTTAATACCGCAAAAGCAATATAGTAAAACGAACATATAGCTCAGTCCTTCACCGTCTATTCGTGAAACTTTTGAAAGTTTAACTTTCGAATCTTTTTAATCCAAAAAAAACTGAACGAATAACGTAAAAGACTGTCAGTAAATATGTCATTTCGGCATGGTAAAAGTCAAATCAGATAAATAAATGACAATTTAGTCTATTCTATCATTAAATTTTCCTGTGGCATAAAGATTGAAGAATGCAAAACTCAGTTTAATATTTGAAAGTAAATAACAAAGTAAAATGGGAAAAATAATTGGAATTGACTTAGGAACTACCAATTCATGCGTTTCTGTAATGGAAGGAAATGAGCCGGTAGTAATTGCAAATTCAGAAGGAAAAAGAACAACACCTTCTGTTGTAGCATTCGTAGAAGGTGGCGAGCGTAAAGTTGGAGATCCAGCAAAACGTCAGGCAATCACTAATCCGACTAAAACTATTTCTTCGATTAAAAGATTCATGGGTTCTACCTTTGATGAAACGAAAAAAGAAGGCGAGCGCGTTCCTTACACAGTAGTAAAAGGAGACAACAATACACCACGTGTGAAAATTGATGACCGTTTGTATTCACCGCAAGAGATTTCTGCAATGATTCTTCAAAAAATGAAGAAAACTGCTGAAGATTATCTTGGTCATGAAGTAACAGAAGCAGTTGTAACTGTTCCTGCATACTTTAACGATGCGCAGCGTCAAGCGACAAAAGAAGCTGGTGAAATTGCTGGTTTAACAATCAAAAGAATTATCAATGAGCCTACAGCAGCAGCTTTAGCTTATGGATTAGATAAAAAAGGAATTGACCAAAAAATTGTTGTTTTTGACTTCGGTGGCGGTACACATGATGTATCTGTTTTGGAATTAGGAGACGGCGTTTTTGAAGTATTGGCAACAGATGGCGACACGCACTTAGGTGGTGATGACGTGGATGAAGCAATTATTCAATGGTTGGCAGACGAATTTAAAAATGACGAAGGATTGAACCTACGGGAAGATCCAATGGCATTGCAACGTTTGAAAGAAGCAGCTGAAAAAGCGAAAATCGAATTGTCTTCAACTGCATCTTCTGAAATCAACTTGCCATATATCATGCCGGTAAATGGTATTCCAAAACACTTGGTTAGAACTTTATCTCGTGCGAAATTCGAGCAATTAATTTCTGATATCGTAGAAAGAACTATCGCGCCATGTAGATCAGCAATGAAAAACGCAGGTTTATCCACTAGTGATATCGACGAAGTGATTTTAGTTGGTGGATCTACACGAATTCCAATCATTCAAGATGCTGTGCAAAGATTCTTCGGAAAATCTCCATCTAAAGGAGTTAATCCAGATGAAGTTGTTGCTATTGGTGCTGCAATTCAAGGTGGTGTTTTAACAGGTGAAGTAAAAGACGTATTGTTATTAGACGTTATTCCTCTTTCTGTTGGAATTGAAACAATGGGTGGTGTTTTCACTAAATTAATTGAAGCGAACACAACTATTCCATCTAAGAAATCAGAAGTTTTCTCAACAGCATCGGATAGCCAACCATCGGTTGACATTCACGTATTGCAAGGAGAACGCGCAATGGCTACTGACAACAAAACCTTAGGTCGTTTCCAGTTAACAGATATTCCACCAGCACAAAGAGGAGTTCCACAAATTGAGGTAACTTTTGACATTGATGCAAATGGTATCATGAATATTTCTGCGAAAGATAAAGGAACAGGAAAACAACAATCGATTAAAATTGAAGCTTCTTCTGGTTTATCGGATGAAGAAATAAAAAGAATGAAGGCAGAAGCGGAAGCGAATGCAGATTCTGATAATAAATTACGCGCAGAAGCGGAATTAATCAACAAAGCTGATTCAACTATTTTCCAGACGGAAAGACAATTGAAAGAATATGGCGATAAAATCCCTGCTGACAAAAAGCAACCAATTGAAGATGCTTTGGCGGAATTGAAAGCAGAATACGAAGCTAGAAATGTTGACAACTTAGATGCAGCAATTGAAAAATTGAACAATGTATTCCAAGCAGCATCTCAAGAAATGTATAGTGCAGCTAACGCAGATGGATCTGCAGAAGGAGCATCCACAGAATCTACTCAAAATGCAGCAGATGAAGTAACAGATGTTGACTTCGAAGAAGTTAATGACAAGAAGTAATTAACATACTCCATACTTAAAATGGGAACTCGAAAGGGTTCCCATTTTTTTTAATACAACTTTACAAAAAGACACATCCGAATCACTCTGTAAATTGGAACACTAAAAAAAGTAACAATGGATACGACTTTTAATATCTCTTTTAATTTTTGCACCATAAAAAAACCGATGAAGAAAAAATCTCCATCGGTCAAATTATGTATCCTTTAAAACAGCGAATCTTAATCGATACGCGTCCATCTTTTAAGATTACTTATCCGATTCAGGGTTGGTGTTTTCACCGCGTGTCAATCGAACCTTGTTTTTCTTTTCAGAATAATCTTCCCAATCTTCTACCAATTCTTGGTTATATTGCTTTGCAACGGTAATCGGGATATACTCTACCATAACGTTCGTCTTGTCTAAACCAAAATCTTCCGCTGGTTTAAGTCCTGTTGCTTTTACAAAACGGTACGCTTTTACGCAGACGGATTGGAACGCTGTTAATTTATTATCCATTGCAATACGTGTATTTATTACGATGAATTTAAAATCAGCCTCTTCAAATTCTCCTTTCACACAGTCGAATACACTATCTCCTGTAAGTTCGCCTTTTTCAACCATTTTACATTGAATTTTACGCATCATGTATTCGATTCGGTGTTCCTCTTTGAAACCAAGTTGAAGGTTTACGTAATAACAATGCTTGTCAATTACTTCATTTACCGTATAATGTACGCCCCACGGATCACTTAAAATATCCAAGTGCAGGAACCAAACAACGCCTGCTTTACGAGGACGTTTTTTAAACAACGAAAAGAAAACTGTAGCATCCAATTTGTTTGGACTATTACTGCGCGTCGGATATACCAAATTTGAAGCTTCGAATTGTAAATTCTTATCCGCTTTTACCGCTTCTAATAAAGGAATTACATTTTTCATGGAAATATATTCCGTAATATTTTTACGCAAAAGTCGCGCTTTGTAATACAGAAACAATAAGGTGAAAAAGGAAATTGCAAGAACGAGCGTAAACCAGCCACCATGGACAATTTTACCAAGATTAGAAAGTAAGAAAACGCCTTCTATCGCAAGGAAAACTGAAAATATCCCTACATACAAAAGTTTCATCTTAGGATACTTCAATAACAAAAGGTATCCGAGTAAAATGGATGTCATTACCATGTCAATCGTAATTGCCAATCCGTAAGTAGCTTCCATCGCAGTAGATTTTCGGAAAACTGCGATTACAACCAAACAGCCAGCCATCAAAAACCAGTTGATAAATGGAATATAAATTTGCCCCATGTGATCCGTTGGATACTTAACTTTTAAGTTCGTCCACAAATTGAGCTTAATTGCTTCGTTCATCAAGGTGAAAACACCTGTAATCAATGCTTGTGATGCAATAATTGTTGCTGCAGTTGCAATTCCAATGGCAAATGGCAGCATACCATCCGGAACCATTGCATAAAATATGGTTTGTTTTGGTTCAAGTTGAAAACCCGGTGTTAAACACAATGCAGCTTGACCGAGATAATTCAATACCAATAAAGAACTCATCATCGACCAACTGATACGAATATTTACTTTTCCGCAGTGACCAAGATCAGAATATAGCGCTTCCGCTCCAGTTGTACAAAGAAATACAGCACCTAACACCCAAAATCCACCTTTTACATTTACAATTAGATTGTAAGCATAATAAGGATTAAAGGCTTTCAAGACTTCTGGATTTTCTGAAATATTTACAATACCTAGGTACCCTAGGAATAAAAACCAAGCTAACATTACGGGACCAAAAGCTTTACCGATTGCGCGGGTACCAAATTGCTGAACCGAAAAAAGCGCAACAATAATTCCAACGACTATTGGCAAAACAGGAAGATCCGGATAAATATTATTTATACCTTCTACTGCGGATGAAATGGAAATTGCGGGAGTAATAAAACCATCCGCCAAAAGCGTTGCACAACCTATTAAAGCAGGGAAAATTATCCATTTTATTCGCTTGGCTTTGAGTAATGCATACAAAGCAAATATTCCGCCTTCCCCTTTGTTATCGGCGTTCAAAGCAAAATAAATATATTTTACCGTTGCCAAAATTATCAGTGTCCAAATTACTGCTGATAAGCCACCAAAGATTAAATCTTTTGAGAAATTTGTCCCGTTTCCTGTAATAGCCTGAAATACATAAAGAGGGGAAGTACCGA
>JBEDAD010000293.1:0-5391 GCA_041177985.1 Bacteroidota bacterium
GACCTGAATTCATAATCTCTATCTTAAACAATTTAAAATGGCAAGATATACTGGTCCAAGTACAAGAATCGCACGTAAATTCGGCGAAGCAATTTTCGGAGACGACAAAGCTTTCGAGAAAAGAAATTATCCTCCTGGACAACACGGGATGGCTAAAAAAAGAGGAAAAAAATCTGAGTATGCTGTTCAGTTAATGGAAAAGCAAAAAGCTAAATATTCTTATGGAATTTTAGAAAAACAATTCAGAAATTTATTTGAAAAAGCATCAGCTACTAAAGGGGTTACTGGTGAAGTTTTATTACAATTGTGTGAAGCAAGATTAGACAACGTTGTTTACAGAATGGGTATCGCTCCTTCTAGAAGAGGCGCTCGTCAAATCGTATCTCACCGTCACGTTACTGTTAACGGAGAAAATGTAAATATTCCTTCTTACCACCTTAAACCTGGTGATAAAGTTGCTGTTCGTGAGAAATCTAAATCATTAGAGGCTATCGAACGTTCTTTATCAAATTCAAGTCATGTTTATGAATGGATTACTTGGAACAACGAATTGAAAGAAGGTACTTTTGTTTCTGTACCGGCTAGACTTCAAATTCCAGAAAACATTAAAGAACAATTAATCGTAGAGTTGTACAACAAATAATAATTGACTTAGTCGAAATTTATGGCAATATTTAATTTTCAGAAGCCCGATAAAGTTATCATGATCGATTCAACCGATTTTGAAGGTAAATTTGAGTTTAGACCTTTAGAACCTGGTTACGGATTGACAGTTGGTAACGCACTTAGAAGAGTTTTGCTTTCAGCATTAGAAGGTTATGCAATTACATCAGTTCGTATCGAAGGTGTAGATCATGAGTTTTCTACTATCTCAGGAGTTGTTGAAGACGTTACCGAAATTATTCTTAATCTTAAACAAGTACGTTTCAAACGTCAAATTGAGGATATAGATAATGAATCAGTTACTATTTCGGTTACTGGTAAAGATCAATTAACAGCTGGTGATTTCCAGAAATTTATTTCAGGTTTTCAAGTATTGAATCCAGAACTTGTAATCTGTAATGTAGATCCTAAAATCAAACTACATTTCGATTTAACTATTGAAAAAGGGAGAGGATACGTTCCTGCTGAAGAGAACAAAAAACAAAATGCTGCAATTGGGACAATATTTACTGACTCCATTTTTACTCCGGTAAAAAATGTTAAGTATGCTATTGAAAACTTTCGTGTAGAGCAAAAAACAGATTACGAAAAATTGGTTTTTGAAATAAAAACTGATGGTTCAATCAATCCAAAAGACGCTCTTACTGAAGCTGCCAAAGTTTTAATTCACCATTTCATGTTGTTTTCTGACGAAAGAATTACACTTGAGGCTGACGAAATCGCACAAACAGAATCGTATGACGAAGAATCATTACACATGAGGCAATTGCTTAAAACTAAGCTTGTTGATATGGATCTTTCTGTAAGAGCATTAAATTGTTTAAAAGCGGCTGAAGTTGACACACTTGGAGATTTAGTATCTTTCAATAAAAATGACCTAATGAAATTCCGTAATTTCGGTAAAAAATCTTTAACTGAACTAGACGAACTAGTGGCAATTAAAAATTTAAACTTCGGAATGGATTTAGCAAAATACAAATTAGATAAAGAATAATCTAATCCCGATTCAATCGGGGTTAAATTTTATAAAGCAATGAGACACGGAAAAAAATTCAATCACTTAAGCAGACAGACTGCACATAGAAGTTCTATGTTAGCTAATATGGCTTGTTCTCTTATCGAGCACAAACGTATTAACACTACTGTTGCTAAGGCAAAAGCGCTTAAACAATTTGTTGAGCCATTAATAACAAAATCTAAAGCTGACACGACTCACAACCGTCGTATCGTTTTTGGATACTTACGAAGCAAATATGCCGTAACCGACTTGTTCAGAGACGTAGCTGCTAAAGTAGGTGACCGTCCAGGTGGATACACTCGTATAATTAAAGTTGGAAATCGTTTAGGAGATAATGCTGATATGGCAATGATTGAACTAGTAGATTTCAATGAACTTTACAACGGAGGTAAAAAAGAAGTTAAAAAAGCAAAAAGCCGTCGTGGTGGAAAAGCAAAAAAAGCTGATGAAGCTGTTGAAGCACCAGTTGCTGAAGCAGAGGCACCTGCTGCTGAACCTGAAACGCCAAAAGAGGCTGCTGAATAATTATGAAGGTAATCATTCAATAAAAATTAAGGATAAACTTTTGTTAGTTTGTCCTTTTTTTTTGTCCAAAATAACTTTGCTAATCTTTGCAAAAACTTTGCTCCCTTAGCGGTAAAAAATTAAATTTGCACAACAATTAACAACAAATGTAACAAAGCTTAGCGATGTTCCATTAGACTAATTCAATAACAATAACTACGACGAATGAAATACACAACACGACAAAGCGCCATACTGTTACTAAGTGATGGAACCATATTTCATGGAAAATCTATAGGAATTTCAGGAACCACTTATGGAGAAGTATGTTTCAATACCGGAATGACAGGATACCAAGAAATATTCACCGATCCTTCTTACTTTGGACAAATATTGGTGGCTACCAATGCCCACATTGGTAATTACGGAGTAAACGACAAAGAAATCGAATCTGACAGCATTAAAATTGCAGGCTTGGTTTGTAAAAATTTCAGTTTCAATTATTCTCGTGAAGATGCTTCAGGGAGTTTGGAAGAGTATTTTACAAAACAAAATCTGATCTGTATCTCTGATGTTGACACTCGTGGTTTGGTGAGTTACATTCGAGACAATGGAGCAATGAATTCGGTGATTTGTACTGATGGAACACCAATAGAAGAGCTTAAAGCTGCGTTGGTAAAAGTTCCAAACATGAAAGGATTGGAATTGGCTTCTAAAGTTTCTACCGCAGCGCCTTACTTTTTTGGAGACGAAAACGCAACTTATAAAATCGCGGCCTTAGATTTAGGAATCAAAACCAATATTCTTCGTAACCTTGCCAAAAGAGATTGTTACATCAAAGTATTCCCATACGATTCAAAATATTCAGAGCTGGCAGCATTCAATCCTGATGGCTTTTTCTTATCTAACGGTCCCGGTGACCCTGATCCGCTTTTCAGTGCTATTGATGTTGCAAAAGAAATTTTGGCCAACGACAAACCATTGTTCGGGATTTGTTTGGGACACCAGGTAATCGCTTTGGCAAACGGAATTTCGACATTTAAAATGTTCAACGGACACCGAGGAATCAACCATCCCGTAAAAAATATCATTACCGGTAAAGGAGAAATCACTTCCCAAAATCACGGTTTTGCCGTGAACAAAGAAGAATTGGACAAGCATCCTGATTTAGAAATCACGCATCTACATCTTAATGATGGAACTGTTGCAGGAATGCGAATGAAAAACAAAAATTGTTTCTCGGTGCAATACCATCCCGAAGCAAGTCCAGGACCACACGATTCATCGTATTTGTTTGATCAATTTATTGAAAATTTAAAAAAGTAAACTTCTAATTAGAATTTTTATTTAATAGTAAAGCCGTCAATAATGATCAATTTTGGCGGCTTTTGTTATTTTTTTAAAGCGGGAAGTTTCCTGAATTCAACATTTTTGGCCAGCAAAAAATCTATTAAAACTAAAGGATTTGTGTCTTCTAAAACGAATTTTGATTTAGGGTCAGCATCGCAAAATTCAAGAAAAAGAGCTACTTCTTCGGGTTTTAATTTTAATGTATGTATAAAAAAAATCTCTGGGTAATTTGTTTTCGCTAATTCCTTAAATTCAATTTGATGAATTTTCTTTCGAATACTTGTTAAATTGATATACATTCCTATTCCATTCTCAATTGTTCCGTCATAAACACCAAATGGTTTTGGGTTCGCTGCTGCTTTTTCAATATTTAATTGACTTGCAATATTTTCATCGAATTTTATTATTGGAAACGATACTTTTGTAACCACAACTTCCTCCAATTGTTCCGGTTTTCGTGTCAATAAAATTGTAAAATTGTTTTTATCAAGAAACTCTTTATCTATAATTAATCTTTTGTAATCATATTTTTTTGAAACAAAAACGAGCATGTCTTCGACTTTTACCAAAATGCTGAATTTTCCATCGATGTCTGTAATCGCAGTTTTTTCGGAAACTATATTGACAATTTCAATACCTTGCAACGGTAAATTGTCACAAAAAACGATGCCTTCTATAAGTTTCTCGTTTTGGCTAAAGCCAAATTGAAGCAGAATCAAAAAAAACAGTACGAAGAGTTTAGTTTTCATGCTTTTAGAATAAGTTACCATAAAAGTATTTAAACCATTTAAACAAAAATTTTATTAGACTATAATTTTATGTTAATACTAGTAAGGAAACTTGTATTGTGTAATTGAATTGTTATTTTTACAGCCATAATTTGATGAGAATGTAGTTGTTGAAACAATTCAATTTCTTATTCCTATAGTGTATATTTGACCATAATTAATCAAGGCGTATTTACAATGAGATTAAATCACAATTTCACTACAATTTATAATTAAATATAATATTATTTCAACATAATGCTTTTAAAATCAAGAAGAATGAAATTCATTACTACTAAAATTACGCTAACCCTTTTTCTTTTGCTGTTAACTGGTGGTATCGCCATAGCCCAAGAAGTAATCAAGGATAATGCAGTTGATACCATAAAAAAAACCAATACAAGAAATAAACTTAAAATAGACGGTGTAATTGCAAAAGTGGGGGATTACATTGTTTTGGATTCTGATATTGATAAATCCTATTTGGAAATTTCAAGCCAAGGCGGTTCCATAAAGGACATCACGAGATGTCAAATGTTGGGAAAATTAATGGAAGACAAATTGTACGCACACCAAGCCATTCAAGACAGTTTGAAAGTAACCGATTCAGAAGTGAAATCCTTGATGGAAGAACGTTTGAGCTATATGGTCGAGCAAATTGGTTCTATGGAAAAAGTGGTGCAATATTACAAAAAAAGTTCTGAGGAAGAATTTAGAACCTATTTCTTTGATATTTTGAAAGAACAAAAATTGACTTCAGAAATGCAAAAGAAAATCATTGAAGCTGTTGAAATTACACCGGAAGAAGTGCGTAATTTTTTCAAAACAATTCCAAAAGAAGACCTCCCTGTTTTTGGTGCCGAGATGGAAGTGGCGCAAATTGTTGTCACACCAAAAGTATCTGATGTCGAGATACAGAAAGTAATAGACAAATTAAAGGAGTTCAAAAAAGAAATTCAAGAAGGCGAATCTAGTTTTGCCACGAAAGCAGTTTTATATTCCCAAGATCCAGGATCTCGAGCAACTGGGGGATATTATAAAATGAATCGTAAAACACAATTTGTAAAAGAGTTTAAAGAGGTTGCATTT
>JBEDAD010000294.1:0-12641 GCA_041177985.1 Bacteroidota bacterium
TGTGTCCGATTTTTCAAATGAATCTCCGGTAATCATTTCATATAATTCAATGTAGCGATCTGTAACCGTTTGCACAAATTCATCTGGCATAATTGGCATGGTTTGACCTTCCAAACCTTGAAAATCATTTTCAATCAACCACTGGCGCACAAATTCTTTGGACAATTGCTTTTGCGGTTCGTTTCTATCCTGGCGCTCTTGGTAACCTTCCGAATAAAAATAGCGGGAAGAATCCGGTGTATGAATTTCATCTATTAATAAAACCTCGCCATTTCGAATGCCAAATTCGTATTTTGTATCCACTAAAATCAATCCTCTTTCTGCCGCCATTTCTGTGCCTCGTTGAAACAAAGCACGTGTGTATTTTTCCATTTGAAGGTAAATTTCCTCCGGAACAATTCCATTTGATAAAATTTCCTCCCGAGAAATATCTTCATCGTGTCCTTCCTCCGCTTTGGATGCCGGTGTAATAATTGGTTCGGGAAATCTATCGTTTTCCTTCATTCCTACCGGTAAAACACAGCCGCATAATTCCCGTTTTCCAGCTTTATATTCGCGTGCGGAATGTCCGGCTAAATAACCGCGAATCACCATTTCAACGCGCACTGGCTCGCAAGCCAAACCAACTGCCACACTCGGATCCGGCGTTCCAATCAACCAATTCGGCACGATATCTCGTGTTGCATTTAAAAACAAGGTTGCAACTTGATTCAAAACTTGACCTTTGTAGGGAATTCCTTTCGGTAAAACATGGTCGAAAGCCGAAATTCTATCCGAAGCTACCATGACAAGAATTCCATTTTCCAAGGTGTACACATCGCGCACTTTTCCCTTGTAAACTGCTGTTTGTCCTGGAAAATTGAAATCTGTTTTAATAATTGCGTTGCTCATTCTATTGCTTGTTTTATACTGTTTATCCTTCCTTAAAAGAAGTTATTGGTTTTTTTTGTTTTTCTCTTCCTCTTCGACCTTCTCAAATGCTTCGATGATCTTTTTTACCAAACTGTGTCGGATTACATCATTTTGACCAAGACGGACAACTCCGATTTCCGAAACGTCTTTTAAAACATCCAAAGCATACGACAAGCCCGATCTTTGACGATTTGGCAAATCTACTTGAGACATATCGCCAGTAATGACAAATTTCGCAGTCATTCCCATACGGGTCAAAAACATTTTCATTTGCATCGACGTGGTATTTTGTGCCTCATCTAAAATCACAAATGCTTTGTCCAACGTTCTTCCGCGCATGAATGCCAATGGTGCAATTTCGATAATGCCAAATTCAATCATATCTGCGAGTTTTTCTGGCGGAATCATATCGCGCAGCGCATCGTATAATGGCATTAAATAAGGATCCAATTTTTCTTTTAAATCGCCTGGTAAAAAACCGAGATTTTCTCCGGCTTCCACCGCTGGACGCGTTAAAACAATACGTTTTACTTCCTTTGCCTTTAATGCTCGAACAGCCAAAGCAACAGCAGTGTAGGTTTTTCCTGTTCCGGCTGGACCAACTGCAAAAACCATGTCTTTTTCGGTGACTTCCTGCACTAACTTTTTCTGGTTGACCGTGCGCGCTGTTATTTTTGCACCACCATTTCCATGCACAAGAATTTCGGATCCATCGACCTCGGAAATCATTTTTAATCCTTCCGCAGACATTAGGTTGTCAATATTATTCTCAGAAACGGCGTTGTATTTATGGAAATGTAATAAAATAAGATTGAATTTTTTCTCAAAAGCTTTCATCTCCGCTTCATCACCGGCAATATTTAAAACATTTCCACGAGCAGTAATTCGAAGTTTCGGGAAGAAACTTTTAATATGCTTCAATTTAGCGTTGTTTACACCAAACAATTCAACAGGGTTTATCCCTTTGATCTCAATATTTTTCTCTTGCAATTCGTTAATTTGTTGAACGATTATCGAGAATTATCTCGAATAACCTTATTTTTGATCAAAATTAGGAAATAATTTGGCTCAACCATCGACTGATAGAAAGGATATGCAAATAATTACACTTACGACCGACATGGGCGTTCGCGATCATTACGTTGCGGCGATAAAAGGAGCAATTTTCCGACTAACACCAAACGCTAGAATCGTAGATATTTCGCATACTGTAAAACCATTTGACATTGCAGAAGCAGCTTACTATATCGCTTCCTGCTTTGAAGATTTTCCGGAAGGAACCGTTCACGTTGTTGGTGTAGATAGTGAACCAATGATTAATTTTAGTGGATCTGAAGGTTCCTTTCCTTCCGTTTTAGTGTACAAAGGACATTACTTTGTTTCCAACGACAATGGTTTTTTTGGAGCATTTTTGCAAGATGAACAGCCAGACGCCTTTTATAGAATCGACGATGTATTATCGCGCAAGGATTTATTTAAATTTCCAACGAAAAACATGCTCGTTCCAGCTGCATGCAGGCTGTTGAATGGCGAAGCTGTTGATTCCTTCGCGTCTGTTTTTCCTTCGTATAAAAAGGCGTTTGCTTTAACTGCGGTGATTGAAACGAATTTAATTAAAGGAAATGTAATTCACATTGACAATTATGGCAATCTTATTACCAACGTTAACCAGACTTTGTTTGAGCGTTTTGGAAAAGATACGCCATTTACAATTTACTACAGAAACCGCGATTACCATATTGATGAGATTTCACCAACCTACAATGCTGTTCCAAGTGGCGAAAAAGTTGCGCTTTTTAATAGCAACGGCCAGTTAGAAATTGCAATTAACCGCGGTGCGAATTTGAGTAATGGCGGTGCTGAAAAATTATTTGGGGTTCGGATTGGTGATATTATACGCATCGAATTTACACCGCGCGGATCTAGAAATACACTTGAATCTCTTTTCTAATGGTAATACGAATTGTGAAACTTCATTTTCAGGAGGAGAAAATACAGGAATTTTTGACTTTTTTCGATACGATTAAATACGATGTAGCCAATTTTGAAGGGTGTCAGGGCATGAAATTACTGAAAGATTTACACCATCCAAACATCGTGTTTACTTACAGCCATTGGCGCAGTGAGGATGCACTAGAAAACTACCGTACATCAGAAAAATTTACTGAGATTTGGTCAAAAATCAAGCCCTGGTTCGCGGAAAGAGCTGAAGCATGGAGTGCAGAAGAGTATTTCAATGGCTTCAAAATCAATTCTTAAGAAAAAATAGTTCGTTTAAATTCCTTGAAAAGGATTTATTTTAAAAAAAAGATTGCTTTTTAAAATAATATAATATCTTTACCTAACGTAAAATTAATATCAAGAGTAATGAGTAAAGGAGTTGTAAAATTCTTTAATGAAACCAAAGGATTCGGTTTTATTATCGATTCAGAATCAAACAAAGAGTATTTTGTGCATGTTTCTGGTCTTATTGACAAAATCAAAGAAAACGACGAAGTAGAATTTGAGCTGGAAGAAGGCAAAAAAGGATTGAATGCAATGAATGTGAAATTAGCTTAACTAATAATATTTCATTAATTAATTCTTAAAAGTCTCGTTGATTCGTCAGCGAGACTTTTTTGTTTAATACACCTTCTATTTCGAGCATATTTTTGACCTCCAATTCCACCGTTGCCTAAATAATCGTGCACCTTGTGGAAATACTTATAGAAGATTCAAAAGGAAATCTTAATTTTGAAAACTGAAAAACTAAAAAACAAACATGAGAGCACTTTATTTCAAAGAAATAAAAAGTTTCCTAAGTTCAATAATTGGATATATTTTTATATTAATTTACCTGATAGCGTCCGGATTATTCCACTGGATAATTTCCTATAACACCAATCTTTTAGAAGGAGCAGAAGCAGATTTAATTCCGTTTTTCAACCTTTCGCCTGTGATTTTCCTTGTTCTTATTCCAGCAATTACGATGCGTTCCATTGCGGAAGAACGAAGAACTGGAACAATCGAACTATTGTTTACCCGTCCAATTTCAGATTTAAAAATTCTTTTAGCGAAATATTTTGCAGGCGTGACTTTGATGGTAATCGCTTTACTGCCAACCTTGGTTTATTACATTTCTATGTATTTCCTCGGAAATCCAGTTGGTGTTATTGATGGTGGTGCAACTTTCACCTCTTACATTGGATTGATTCTGCTAGGCTCGGCATTTGTTGCAATTGGCATTTTTGCATCTTCCTTAACAAGCAGTCAAATTGTTGCATTTATTGTTGCTATGTTTTTGTGTTGGTTTTTTTACGATGGCTTAAAACTAATTGGTTCCTTCAATCTAATGGGGAAATTTGATTACGTCATACAATATACCAGTTTGGCTTTCCACTTTGACGCAATCAAAAGAGGCGTAATCGACACAAGTGATTTGGTTTACTTCCTTTCCATTATAGGTTTGTTCATTTTTGCTGCCTTAACCGTTATTAAAACATTAAAAAAATAAAACATGGCGGAAAAGAAAAAATTCTCAAAAGGCATCTTCAATTGGTCATTTTTTGCCATTGCAACGGCCGCAGTGATTTTACTCAACATTATCAGCTCCTTTTTATACAAAAGAATTGATATGACGGAGGACAAGCGCTATTCTTTGTCGGCGGGAACGATAAACTTCTTAGAAAATCCAGATAATTTTCAAAATCGACTTAGCCTAAAAATTTATTTCGACGGAAAACTTCCTGCAGAGCTAAAGCATTTTAGAAATTCCATCGAAGATAAGCTGAAGGAATTCAAACAATATGCAGGTGATCGCATTGAATACCAGTTTATTGATCCGAATGTTGGTTCAGAAAATGAACAACAAGCACTTTTCGAATCGCTTTACGGCAAAGGAAAAGGAATTCTTCCGATGGATATTGTTTACATGAAAGACGGTTCACAAAGTCAAATGCTTTTGTGGCCAGGTGCTGTAATTGATTATGGCGGTTCGACTGTAAATACGATACAATTTTTACCTGGAACTTCACCCGGAAAACCCTACGATTTGAATGGTATTACAGAAATGATTGAAAATTCCATTAATAATATGGAATACATGCTCATCAGTTCTTTGCGCCGTGCTACTCAAAAATCAAAACCGCGGGTTGGCTTTTTGCAGGGTCACGGAGAACTTACTTTTGCACAAACACAGCGCGCACGTTCCCTTATCGCGCCATATTATGCTATTGCAGATGTTTCAATTAACGATTCTCTTGCCGCTTTGGAAAATATTGACGGATTGATAATTGCTCGACCAACGCAGAAATTTAGTGATCGGGAACTGTATATTATCGACCAATTTGTTATGCGTGGCGGACGATTAATGTGTTTTCTTGACGCGTTAAATTTGGACGAAGACTCCTTGAATAAAAATGGAATGACACATACAACGCGCAATGAAACAGGATTAGAGCGCATGTTATTTGATTATGGATTAAAATTGAATGATAATTATGTTGTAGATGCACGTTGCGCGCCGAAACCGGTTCCTTTTGCAAAACAATCTATGATTCCTTGGTTTTTTCATGTTTTGGCATCGCCAACGCGTCATCCGATTTCTAGAAATCTTGAACCTGTTTCTTTGAAATATGCCAGCGAAATTCAATTCGTTGGAAATAGCACGAATACCTTAACGCCAATATTGACCTCTTCCACCAATTCCAATGTTACTGGTTTAGCTCCAATGGTAAATTTGGGAATGCCTTTGAATTATGGTAAAAACCCAGAATTAATTGGTAATCCAACCGCTGAAATTAACAAAAGATGTCTTGCAGGTTTAGCGGAAGGGAAATTTAAATCCTATTTCAAAAATAGAATCGTGGAAGAATTCGCAAATAATCCGCTTGCCAAATACAAAGATCAAAGCACAAAAGAAGGGAAAGTTCTCTTGATTGGAAACGGAAGATTTATTGCTAATTCATACGATTCCATGCCAGCGAAAAATGGTATTGATTTCATGTACCGACCAACTGAATTCAATGATTTGAGAATGGATTCGGAATTGGCACAAGTTGGCGTTCCACTTTATTTTGGTAACCAAGAATTTTTCCAGAATCTAGCCGATTACATGTTGGGAGATCATTCTGTTATTGACATTCGAAGCAGACAAATCGATATTCATGCAATTGATAAAGAAAAAATCAAATCAGATGCTACGTTTTATAAAATTATAAACCTACTCCTTCCGGTAGTTTTAGTTTTGCTTTTTGCACTTGTGATGAGCTATATCCGCAAACGAAAATACGTCCAAAAATAACACGATGAAGAAACTGATAATTTTAATTATTGCCATTGGAACACTCGGTTTTCTAGGCTGGTACACAATGACTCTTATGGAAAATAAGGGCAAATCAGATACGGAACTGATTGAGTTTTCCATAGCCGATACAAGCACGGTAGATAAAATTATAGTTACAGATGCCTTTTCCAATAAAATAGAAATTGTACGAGAAGGAAATCGTTGGACAGATATTGGTGGAGCGTGCATCATGCAAGAAAACGCCAACTTTATGCTGGAAGCTTTCAAAAATATTGAATTCAAAGGTTATTTGCCGGATAATGCGCAAAAACAATTCACGAAAATCATGACCACGCAGCACACAAAAGTGGAGATTTTTCAAAATGGGGATTGGGTAAAAACATGGTATATAGGTCCGCCATCTGCCGATCATTACGGACAAATAATGTTGTTGGATTCCGATGCTTCTGGAAAAAGCGATATTCCTGTGATGATGAAAATTAAAGGAACTCAAGGAATTATTGAACCACGCTTTTTTGCAGACAAGCGCAAATGGATGTGCACCAATATTTTTGCTGTTCCATTAGATCGTATTTCCCGCGTGGAAGTTAAAAATTACGAAGCACCAAAACATAGTTTCACAGTAACAAAAAAAGGTTCGAAATTAGATGTTTACCAGCAAGGACGAAAGTTACAGAAAGTAGATACCGCGATGATTTTTAGATACTTGCACAACTATAAGAAAATTCACTTCGATCTTGCGAATTTTGAATTATCGAACAAGCAAATCGATAGTATGAAGCGCACAACGCCGTTTATCGTTCTCACGGTGACGGAAATAGATAAAAAACAAACGAAATTACGCATGTTTCGCATCAAAACAGATGATTTCCAAGTGAATGAATTTGGCGATGTTGTAAGTGTAGATATGAATAAATTCTGGTGCGAACTGCCAAATGGCGAAATGGTAAAATGCCAGTATTTCGTATTTAATCCAATTATTTTAGGCCATATTTATTTCCCGCTTCTGCTAGGTGAAAAAGCGAAAAATTAGATCCAAAATGCTAAACTTCTTTTAAAGCAATTGAACATACTAAGCGGTTGCAAGTATTGAAATTTAATTTTTACAGTTCCCATAGAATTGTTAATAAAAACTTTAAAAAAATTGGGTGAAGCGAACTGTATTTATCAATAGTTCGTTAGATTTGGAATAAATTACTTGCGATGAATTTTATTATATCAAGCACAACCTTACTTAAACATTTACAAAGTATTTCTGGCGTTTTAAGCACGAGTAATTCGCTGCCGATCTTGGATAACTTTCTGTTTGAAATAGTGGATGGCCAATTAACCGTTTCCGCTTCTGACTTGGAAACTACCATGCGAACCACGCTGGAAATCGAAGCAAACGAAACAGGTAAAATAGCTATTCCAGCAAAAATACTTTTGGATGTACTGAAAAATTTACCGGATCAACCGTGTACGTTTTTAGTAGACAAAACTAATTTTTCAATTGAGATTGCCTACGATAATGGAAAAGCCAAAATGGTAGGTTTCGATGGCGAGGATTATCCACGCACTCCAAAAATTGAAAATAGCAATACACTCAAAATTTCAGGTGAAATCATTTCAAAAGCAATCAATAAAACACTTTTCGCAACAGGAAATGATGATTTACGCCCTGTAATGAGTGGCGTTTTTTGTCAATTTAGTCCGGAAGAAATTATTTTTGTTGCAACAGACGCGCACAAATTAGTTCGTTACAAACGCACGGATTCGCAAGCATCAGGAAGCTCCTCTTTTATTCTTCCAAAGAAACCTTTGAATTTGTTGAAATCTAATTTAAGCGGTTCAGAAGAAGTTCAATTGGAATACAACGAATCAAACGCTGTTTTCACATTCAACGATATCGTTTTGATTTGCCGATTAATCGATGGGAAATATCCAAACTACGAAGCAGTAATTCCAAAAGAGAACCCGAATGTTCTTACCATTGATAGAACGCAATTTTTAAGTTCCATTCGCCGTGTTTCTATTTTTGCAAATAAGACAACACACCAGATAAAATTAAAATTGGCTGGTTCAGAATTAGCGCTTTCTGCTGAAGACATCGATTTTTCAAATGAATCCAACGAGCGACTTACGTGTAACTACGATGGCGATGACATGGAAATTGGATTTAATTCCCGTTTTCTGATGGAAATGCTTAACAATATTGAAGCAACAGAAGTTAGACTAGAAATGAGCGAACCATCCAAAGCAGGATTGCTTATGCCAGCAGTGAGAGAAAATGAACACGAAGATATATTGATGTTAGTTATGCCAGTTATGTTGAACCGATAATTAAAACATTCCCCCTTGAAAGCCTACTTTTATTGTAGGCTTTTTTTGTGTCAAATAGTTTTCAAATTTCTGTTTAATTCGCTATATTTGAAATATGCCAAATACCTTACATGTTCTGATCCTTTCTCTTACGCGGTACTTTCCGCTACTGGCTTTGGTGCTCGTTACTTCTTGTGGATTGAAATATGTTCCGGTGGAATCACCACAATCGTTTGAGCAACGACGACACGATGCTGTTGAGAAATATGTAACAAGTCAGTTGGCTGCTGAAAATTTACCATACGCATCCATCGCATTTGGAGAAACGCAGGTTATAAAACCCATAAGCTATAAATTATTGGATTCGCTTTACCTTATCAAATACAATTTGGAAAACCAAGATCGATTCGATAAGGAGCTGGAGCAGAAAATAGAAAATTACCGCATTATTGCTTTGAATGATACCAATCAAGTACTTTATATCGAGAATCACATTTTCACGCTTGGAAAAGGCGACACACTCGAATTTTATTCTGCTCTGTTTCAAATGGAAAAAGATCTTGAAATAGACGATGTCATCCTTCAGGAAAGCGTTTTTCTTCCTGCAAAATATAAAAAAACATACTTAAGCTACCTTTTCGAAGAAGCTTTTATTCTCCCAGATTATGCACCAACAGAAGAAGAACTTAATTTTTATTCCTATTTTAAGAACGCACTTTCTTCCCTTTCGAAAGCGGAAAAAGATCCTTTTATTTTGCACACCCTGAAACTAATGCAATTAGCGGCTAGAATTAAATCTACAACTACATCGGCACTCTTGAAAGCACAAACCACCGATTTGTTTCACGGAAAAAGTTACGCGATACTAAACCAACAATTTTCTCCAATTCTAGAGAACAAGGAGGTAAACTCCCTAAATGAGCAAACTATAACCGGTTATACGTTCACATATTCTTTTACAAGAAACGGAACCAATTCACTGTCTGAAAGCGCTAACTACGCCATGGAATACGATGCTTATTTACGCTTAAAAAAAGCCGTAAAATTATAACTACTTCCCGTTTATTTTCAATTTCACTTGTCGCAACTGCCTGTAGAATGAAATTTTTCGAACAGAAAGCCACCTAAATTGGTAATTTAGTTTCACTTCTTCATAACATTTCTTAAATTCACGCATATTTTTTAGACTATGAATATAAAAGCATTTTTTAGTAAGAATTGGTTGCATTTTGCAGTAATTGCACTTATGTTATTGATAGCTGTTATTTATTTCCAACCGCAATTACAAGGCTACGGAATTAAGCAACACGATGTAGAACAGTTTAAGGGAATGTCGCACGAGACAAATCGCTATCGGGAAAACACAGGGCAAGAACCACTTTGGACAAATGCACTTTTTGGAGGAATGCCTACGATGCAGATTTCAATGGATTATCCTGGCAACTTTATTAAAACAATTTATGTTCAATACTATAAAATATTTCCGGGACCAATTGGCTTTCTATTGCTGCATTTAATTGGATTTTACTTGCTTTCATTGTTTTTAAAAATAAATCCGTTGATCGGATTATTTGGTGCAATTGCCTTTAGTTTTGCCAGTTATGAAATTGTAATTCTGCAAGCCGGACACATTACTAAATCGCTTGCAACCGCTTTTATGGCTCCTGCATTAGGCGCTTTTATTTACGCCTACCGTTCCAATTGGAAATGGGGAATTGCTTTACTAGCGCTTTTCATGACATTAGAACTTGCAGTTAACCATGTTCAGGTTACGTACTATTTTCTATTTGTATTGTTGTTCATTGGGATTTACTTCCTATTCGATGCAATTAAGGCAAAACATCTGAAACCATTTATTTTTACAACTGCTGGCGTTATCGGAGCTTTTATTCTTGCATTTGCAATCAATATTGGCAACATTGCTTTAACATCCGATTATGCTAAAAACACCATTCGAGGTGGAAATGATGTTACACTAAATCCTGATGGAACGCCTGCGCTAAACCAATCGGAAGGCTTGGATAAAGATTACATAACCAATTGGTCGTATGGAATTGGTGAAACATTCACCCTTATTTCCCCAAATGTCAAAGGTGGCGGATCTTTCGCAATTGGAGGAAGTCAATTTCAGGATATTTTGGATAATTCCGATTTTAGCTCCGCTGAAAAAAATGAACTGCAAAACTATCCTGCTTATTGGGGAGAGCAACCAATGACATCCGGTCCTGTATACGTTGGAGCTGTTGCATTTTTGTTGGCTTTTCTAGGATTAATCTTTGTGAAATCTAAAATAAAATGGGCGCTATTTGCAGCTACGGTTTTGGCAATAATGCTTTCTTGGGGGAAAAATTTCATGGGCTTAACCGATTTCTTCATCGACTATGTTCCGGGCTACAACAAGTTTAGAACAGTTACCATTATTTTGGTGCTGGTGGAATTGTGTATTCCTTTATTGGGAATGTTATTCCTGGATCTTTTGATGAAAGAAAGAGAACAATTTAAAGCAAAGAAAAAGTTGGTATTGATTGCGGTTGGAAGCATCGTATTTGTCTTGTTTTTAATTAAAGTCATTGGCTTAGGAGATTCTTATTCCTCTGAAGGCGATCAGAAGCAACTTGCAGGAATCGAAACTAATATCCGCAAGCAAATCACAGGAATGGATCCGCAAGCGCTTCTTACACAGTACAACTTGGACGTGAATAATCCTGCTCAATTGGATGAGTTTATTGCCCAACAAGCGGAACCTTACTACAAAAACTTTGACAAGTTAAAAATTCTTCGCGCAGATATTTTTAATGCAAGTATGACACGCACCATTTTATTTGTACTGTTTGGTGGCGCTTTTTTAATGCTATTTTTCTACACTTCTATTTCAGGAAGTATTCTTGTTGTAGGAATTGTGCTTCTAACAATGATGGATTCTATTCCGGTTGCGTATGCTTATTTGGGAGCGCAAGAAGAAGGAAACAAATTGAAATATTGGGAGGACGTCGGCATTGCAAACTATCCTATTGCTGCGAATTCTGCTGATGCGCAAATTTTAGAAAATGAAATTTCTCTCGCTCCAAATTTAAAAGCAATTATCGATAAAGCGGAATCAGAAGGAACGAAAAAAGCTATGGAACTTGGATATACGGGCACTGCAAAAAGGAATTTAATCGAATCCTACCGCTTTTCAGCTCTGAATTTCAATACAAACTACAGAGTTGCCGAAATGAACAACTTGTGGAGTTCTACGAGAGCTTCTTATTTCCATAAGTCGATTGGTGGCTACCACGGAGCGAAGCTTAGAAATATCAACAACCTGTTTGATTTCCATTTGTCGAAAATGAATAACAAAGTGTACGACATGCTGAATGTTAAATACTTTATTCAAAGCGATGAAAAAGGCGATGTTGCAAGTCCAAATCCAACAGCTTTGGGGAACGCATGGTTGGTAAAAACCATCGAAACATATCCAACACCAAACGACGAAATTCGAGCTTTAGGTAATCAGTTTGCAATCGAGAACAAAGGAACTGGAACGTTTTTAGTGAATTATGCACCACAGCAAAAAACAACGATTTATGGCGGCGAAAAAATCCAATATGTTTTAACTGGAAAAGATACGTTGAATATTCCTTTGAGTAATGGACTTACGGAAGGTGTTGAAGCTCTGTTTGTAATGGACGTAAATGGAAAAACGAATTTAGTTCCAGTTGCGACAATGCAAATGGATACAGCAAAATCATTCACTTCACTTGTTTCCATGAAAGTGATCAATGAATTCAAACCTGCTGAGGAGGCGGTTCTATTGGACTCAGAAGCGAAGAAACTAGGTGCTAAAAAATATTCCGGAGAAGGTTCTATTTCACTGAAATCTTACGCTCCAAACAAAATAACGTATGCAGCAGATTTAAAAGGCAAGCAATTGGCGGTTTTCTCGGAAATATATTATGCTGATGGCTGGAAAGCGTTTGTGGATGGAAAAGAAGTGCCAATCTTGAAAGTGGATTACCTTTTGAGAGGTTTGGAGTTAACTTCCGGCAAACATTCGATTGAATTTGTCTTTGATTTACCGAAGTTCCACAAAGCAAATACGGTTGCTGGAATCGGTTCTTTCCTATTATTGGGTGGTATTATTCTGCTCATCTTCTTAGATTGG
>JBEDAD010000295.1:0-6631 GCA_041177985.1 Bacteroidota bacterium
CCAAAGCTAATTGATAAATTATATGAAGCTAGCCAAGCAGGCGTTAAAATTCAAATGATTATTCGTGGCATTTGCGGCTTAGTTCCCGGAGTGAAAGGAATGAGTGAAAATATTAAAGTTATCAGTCTTGTGGACCGCTACTTAGAACATGCACGATTTTTTATCTTTAGAAACAATGGAAATCCAATCTATTATATCAGTAGCGCCGATTGGATGGAACGCAACTTAGATAAACGGATAGAAGTTGCTTGCCCAATTGTAGATCCTAAAATTCAGCTCGAGATTGATACTGTTTTTAACTACCAATGGAAAGGGACTGTGAAAGTAAGAGAAATTCGTAAAGATTTAAAGAATACCTATCGCAGACAAAAAGCAAAACCTTTTCATGCGCAAGTTGAATTATATAATTACTATAAAAACAAGGCAAACTAGGATTAAAACACTTACGTTTTATGTCGTAAAATTTCTCGTTTTTACTTTATGTAAATAGAAATACTTTTAGATTGGTCTAGTTTTACAGCAGCACTTTCAAACGATGGAGCGCTGAATGTCTCTCTTGCATTATTGGAAAAACCATAGTTTTCGGTAGGGATACCAAGCATGTTTTTGTCCAGTTTTCCATTTTTATTTTTATCGTGAAATACAGCAATAGCGTAGGAGTTTTCGGAAAGATTACTGAAAGATATTTCTGCCTTTTTATTTTCTATCGGAATAATTTTACCGATGAATTGACCCGACATTTCAGGGAATTTATCCCCTTTGCGAAATAAACCAATATATGCTTTACCCGCATCGGATGGGAACCCGGAAATGTAAACGGTTAAATTCAATTTACCCGAGCGTTCAGCACCAAGGAATAAAAATGCACAAAAGATTAATGGAAGAATATTTTTCATATTATTGAAACGCGATTTTAGTGATTTTGTTTAGTGCAGATCAATCTCCACACCTTTAATTTCGCTCGCTACAGGCGCTTTAGGTGCTATTTTTCCCAATTGGTATTGAAGAATAGTGCCTAGTGCAACTAAAAAACTTACATATAGGATTATTTTTATCAAATAAAACCTACTGGCTTTTTTTGGTATAAATCGCTTCAAATTAATGGTGTTTTCAATTTCCATGAAGTAAAATTAATTCATTTTATGTTACCTTTGAAAAAGATGCAAAAAGACAACCATATTTTAATAACTGGGGGCGCTGGATATATAGGCTCACATACTGTTGTGGAATTAATTAGCGCCGGTTATACGCCAATAATAGTGGACGATTTTAGAAATTCGAATAAATTCGTTCTTCGTGGATTACGTGAAATTCTCGGCGATGTTCCGATTATTCATGAACTAGATGTGTGTAATTATAGCGCCATGGAAGAAATATTCCAGAAATATAATTTCAAAGGAATTATTCATTTTGCAGCGTATAAGGCTGTAGGAGAATCCGTTGCAAACCCATTGAAATATTACAGCAATAATATCGGTGGATTGACAACAATTTGCGACTTGGCTTTGAAATACGATGTAAATAATTTTGTTTTTTCTTCTTCATGCACTGTTTACGGAGAACCTGAAGGTTTAAAAGAAGTTACGGAAGACACACCAAAAAGTGCGCCTAATTCTCCATACGGCAATACAAAATTGATTGGTGAAAGTATTTTGAAAGATGTGCAAAGTAGCAATCCGAATTTTAAAGTAATTAATTTGCGGTATTTCAATCCTGTTGGTGCGCATCCTTCTGCTTGGATCGGAGAATATCCATTGGGGAAACCAAATAATTTGTTGCCATTCGTTACACAAACTGCCATTGGAAAACACGACCATCTGACTATTTTCGGAAACGATTACCCAACGCCGGATGGAACGTGTATTCGCGATTATATTCACGTATGCGATTTAGCGAATGCACATGTTAAAGCACTTGCCTATTTGTTTAAAAACAACGAGCCTTGTTTGGAAGCTTTCAATATCGGAACAGGAAAAGGAACAAGTATTTTAGATGTTATCACGATTTTTGAAGAAAAAACAGGTGTCAACTTGTCGTGGAAATTTGGTGAACGCAGAGACGGTGATGTCGTGGAAATATATGCAAATGCAGAAAAATCTACTACCTTGCTCAATTGGCAACCAATTTACTCCATTGAAGATGCCGTAATTCACGCGTGGGAATGGGAAAAAAAATTGGTGGAATATGTTTAAGAATGTTTTCTTATTTCTAACACTTCTAACTTCGATTAATTCAATCGGGCAGCAAAAAAGCGAAGATTCAGCGCAGATTTCTCGATTCAGACCTGGTACAATGTGGTTTTACACCGGATTAAGACCAGCTAAACTTGAAAAGGTTAGAAAATACGATCGGTTAATTTTTGATCTCACTTATTCTACTTTTAGTGGTGATCTGAAAGTTTTTAAAAACAAATGGAATTCTATAGGAATCAATACTAGTTTTATCCGGGAATTTCCAATTTCAAGTGGAAACACGATTTCTTTTGGAACTGGATTGACACATTCTCTGTTTAGAGTCGAAACAACAGGTCATTTATTTGCGCCAGATTCTAGTTATACCTATACAACGCATTCTGAAATTCAAACTTTTGCCCCTGAAACACGATTTTTAATCGGAAATTCATTTTCTATCCCCTTGGAATTTCGATTCAGAACAAAAGCTTGGAAGCATATTAAATTTCATGTTGGCGGAAAAGTTGGGTACCAGGCAAACATTTATTCTAAGGTAATCTCAGAGGATAAAAATGGAAAGTATGTTGCGAAGGATTATTCTTTTGCGGATATAAATCGTTGGGTTTATTCCGCACATATGCGCATTGGCATTAGAAACTGGGCAATTTATGGCTCTTATAATTTAAACACTTTATTTTCCAATCGGGCCAGTACGCAATTGAATGTACTGCAGTTGGGGATTTCTATTTCTTTGTTTTAAGCATGCAGTTTATTGACACACATACCCATTTATTTTCCCCTTCATTTGATGAAGACAGAACAGAAACGGTTGAAAGAGCAATTAAATCCGGTGTGGAAAAGTTGTTGCTTCCCAACATAGACCTAGATTCTATTGAACCAATGTATGCGCTTTGTGAACAATTTCCTTCCAATTGTTTTCCAATGATGGGCTTGCATCCGGGTTCGGTAAACGAGCATTGGGAAGAAAATCTGAAAATTATTGAAAAGAATCTCTTCACCCGAAAAAATTGTGCGGTTGGAGAAATCGGAATGGATTTGTTTTGGGATAAAACGTATATAAAGGAACAGGCCATTGTGTTCCGCAAACAAGTAGAATGGGCGAAACAGTTAAATTTGCCGATAGTAATTCATGCAAGGGAAGCATTTGATGAGATTTTTACCATTTTAGATGAATTAAACGATGATACCTTGACCGGTGTTTTTCATTGTTTCACTGGAACATTTGAACAAGCACAAAAAATTGAGGATTACGGCGGTTTTATGCTTGGAATAGGCGGTGTTTTAACCTATAAAAATTCCGAACTAGTTTCTGTATTGAAAGACGTTTCATTGGAAATGTTAATTTTGGAAACCGATTCACCTTATTTGCCGCCAGTTCCGCATAGAGGAAAAAGAAACGAAAGTTCTTTTTTACTGCATGTGGCAGAAAAGTTAGCAGATGTAAAAGAAACAACAGTGAAAGAAATTGCAGAAACAACCTCTAAAAATGCGTTGGAGATTTTTCAGTTGAATCGTTTACTAAATGAAACGCACATCTGAATCAACAAGTGATTCGGCGGCGTTAAACGAATAAAAAACTTTCTTATTATTGATGAAAAGAAAACCAAACGTACTTATAATATACACAGGCGGCACGATTGGGATGATAAAAGATCCTAAGTCTGGTCAACTGAAAAGTTTTGATTTTAAACATTTATACAAACATGTTCCAGAAATCAATCGTTTGTATGTTGCTATTACAACAATAAGTTTTGAGGAGCCGATTGACTCTTCGGATATGAGTCCAAATGGTTGGATTCAAATGGCGCAAACGGTCTTTGATAATTATGAAAAGTATGACGGATTTGTGATTTTACACGGATCAGACACGATGGCGTTTTCCGCTTCGGCACTGAGTTTTATGCTACAAGGATTGCGCAAACCAATCATCTTTACTGGTTCGCAACTTCCAATAGGAACCATTCGAACAGATGGAAAGGAAAATTTGATAACTGCAATTGAAATCGCAGCAGACACCTCGGAAGATGGACAAGCCGTAGTGCAAGAAGTTGCTGTTTATTTCGAATACTCCTTATACAGAGGAAATAGATCTTCCAAGATATCTGCTAATCAGTTTGAAGCATTTGCATCTCCAAATTATGCTGAATTGGCAAAAGCTGGAGTTACAATAGAGTACAACTATACAAAGTTGTTTCGTACGCAATTGCCAGAATTAAAATTTTCGGGAAACTTAAGCAATCAGGTTGGGTTATTAAAAATATTCCCTGGATTTAGTGCTCAAATTTATGCAAGTTTATTTGACATCAAGCTAACCAAGGCAATCGTTCTAGAAACTTTCGGTTCCGGAAACGCACCGGCAAACTTTGAATTTAGAAATTTTATTTTGTCCTATATCAAGGAAGGTGGAATCGTTTTGAACACAACGCAATGTAGCTCTGGCGCTGTGAATCAGGGAAAATACGAGACAAGTTCCTTTTTTAGTGAAGTAGGCGTTATAAGTGGAAATGACATTACGACAGAGGCTGCAATTACGAAGCTAATGTATCTTTTGGGCACAGAAACAGCCACGGAAAGTGTTTCTGAATTGCTTCAAATGAACCTAAGTGGAGAAATGACAGAATCGGAACGTAGTGTTAAGAAATAATTAACAGCGTGCTACGTATAGAAATTTTAGTACTTTAGCTCCCCGTTAGACAAAAGTTACTGTACAACTTTCTCGAAAACGTTTGAGAAATAGTTTAACATTGAAAAAAATAGAAATCCGAGCTAGAAAATTCTAGTAACAGATTAAACTATACGATTGGAGAGGTGTCCGAGTGGTTGAAGGAGCACGCCTGGAAAGTGTGTATACGCCAAAAGTGTATCGCGGGTTCGAATCCCGCCCTCTCCGCAAATGAAAAGCGAATTATATTTTATGAATTTGTCTTTTTATTTATTTATTAGTGAATTATATTTTATTATTTTTGGCTTAAATTTAAACTTAAGAATACGATTAAAATTAATCTTTGTGAACATGAAAAAAGTAATTAGTTCTTTAGCTATTGCAGCAGTGATGACATTTGGTTTTGCAAATGTATCTTTGGCTGATTCATCAACAGTTGAAAACCAGCCAGCAAAAGATGTTGCTGCAGCTGCAAAAGAAGGTGTAACAAGTCCAGAAGCGACGGAAGAAGCTGAAGCTCCTGAGTTGGATTTCGTTCAAACGTTGAAACAAAAGTATATTGAGGGAGATCCATTTTGGATGACACCAGTATTAATTTGTATGATTATCGGTATGGCACTTTCAATTGAAAGAGTTGTTTACTTGAATCTTGCAACAATTAACACTAAGAAGTTTTTAAATGATGTGGAAGCTGCTTTGAAAAGTGGTGGTATTGAAGCGGCGAAAGATATTTGTCGTAATACACGTGGACCAATTGCTTCTATATTCTACCAAGGAATTGACCGTTCCCCAGAAGGAATCGACATGGTTGAAAAATCAGTAGTTTCTTATGGTGGTGTTCAAATGGGACTTTTAGAAAAAGGACTTTCTTGGATTTCTTTGTTTATTGCGCTTTCTCCAATGCTTGGTTTCTTGGGAACTGTAATTGGTATGATTCAGGCCTTTGACAAAATCGTTAAGGATGGTCAAGTATCTCCAACAACTGTTGCGGATGGTATTAAAGTTGCACTTTTAACAACAGTATTTGGTTTGATTGCTGCGATGGTTCTTCAAGTGTTTTACAACTACATCTTATCAAAAATTGATGGATTAGTGAATGAAATGGAAGATTCTTCTATCTCTCTTGTAGATATGATGTTGAAATACAAGACAACAACAAAATAATTTTTGAATTTTTAAAATAACAAAACATGGATGCTAAAAAACTTACTGTTGGTTTGAATGCTCTTAAGTTTTCGATTGCGATAGTTGGTGTTGTATTAAGTTTATTTCTTTTTAACGCACCAAATGTTGTAGCTGGAACGGAAGCGGTTGAAACCTATAGAGATGGTTCGGTGATATTTTCATCTGCTATCTGGTTTACAATAATTATTTTCTTTGCATTGTGTGCTTTTGTATTACTATTTTTCTTTGTGCAATTAATTTCTAATCCAAAACGTACAGTGATTTCTATTTTGGGAATCCTTATTTTTCTTGGGATTTATTTAGTGATTAGTTTAATGGGAACAACAGATACAAATGAAACACTTGCGCTTAGAAATCAAGTTTCTTCTGGTGTAATCAACACAACTAGTGCTGGTATTTATACTATTATAATTGGAATGTTTGCTGGGTTACTAGTTGTCATTTTAGGTCCTTTTATGGGTCGTTACAGAAAATAAATAATTATGGCAAAGAGAGAATTACAAGAAATAAATGCTGGTTCGATGGCGGATATCGCCTTCCTTCTCTTGATATTCTTTTTGGTGACTACAACAATGGATAAGGATACTGCTTT
>JBEDAD010000296.1:0-2588 GCA_041177985.1 Bacteroidota bacterium
TGCTGTTAAAAAATGTTCCTTTGTCTCACTAAAAGTGACAACAGGATTTTGCCCTTTTGCATGACGAAACAACTCGTCCAAGTATTTTTGCTTATCCATGTTTTACTTCTTTTTTAAGTGAAGAATCGTAAGTAAGGATTTCTATTAATTTTTCTCTTCCACGCTTGAGACGCTGTTTTACGGCTGATTCAGAGGCATTTTGAATGTGTGTAATTTCCTTAATACTTAAACCCGATATCTCGAATAGGATAATACATTCTCTTTGATTTTCTGACAATTGTGCCACTGCTTGATGTAAAAAATGGACATCTGCATCCTCTTGAGGATTAGCATTCAAATCTGGAATCAATTGAATTTTATCTTCTTTCTGAAAACGCTTTTCTTTCTTCTTTTTATATTGATTACGTAATAATCGAACACTTATTCCGAAAAGAAAGGATAAAAAAGCTTCTTTTGATTTAAGTGTCTCGAATTTTTCAAACGCAACAAGAAGCGTGTCATTCATTAAATCCCTAAAGTCCATATCTCCATAAACTCTTGCTCTGCAGAAGCGTTCAAACCTATCGTGTATTGGTTCGTAAAGTTTAAGGAAATCTGCTTGTTTTGTTTGTTTCATTCTAACAGTGCAAAATACGTGTTCTTCTTGTAAGTGTCGCAAGTCACAGAAAAGTTACAACAGAATTCCTAAGTAAATATTATGTAGATAAAAAGCAAAGCATAAAAAAAGTGTTTTAAAATTTTAAAAATGGAACTTTGGCAAAGTGAAGTAACAAGATTTTAACAGGATAACCCGTTAACCCTTGCAAAAGCTACCCATCAACCAAGTCGCTAATTTAATTTTGACTTTGTTTTAATAATCGAACTCAGGTTAATAATGCAAACTCAGGTAATTTGAACAAAATAAATCCGTCGTTTGTTTGTTTACAAAACAATAAGCAATAAATTTGCTTACAGACAATTCGTATGGCAGAATATAAAGCAGGACCCAAATTAGAGCAAATCGATATCCCATCCGATTTGCGTTCAAAATTCACTATAGAAGACCTTCCTGAAATTTCAGATGAGGTAAGACAATACATTGTAGATGTAATTTCCGAGATTGGGAATAGCCATTTTGGTGCTAGTTTAGGAGTTGTTGAATTGACAGTTGCTTTGCATTACGTTTTCAATACGCCATATGATCAATTGGTTTGGGACGTTGGGCACCAAGCTTACGGGCACAAAATTTTGACCGGAAGAAGAGAACGTTTTCATACCAATCGATTGAAAGGTGGGATTTCTGGGTTTCCAAAACGTTCAGAAAGTGAATTTGATACCTTTGGTGTTGGCCATTCTTCCACATCGATTTCGGCCGCTTTAGGAATGGCTGTCGCAAGCAAATACAAAGGGGAAAAAGACCGTCAGCATATAGCAGTTATTGGGGATGGCGCAATGACGGCTGGATTGGCATTCGAAGGAATGAATCATGCAGGATTTGAAAAAGACGCGAATTTATTAGTGATTTTGAACGACAATTGCATGTCGATAGATCCCAATGTTGGCGCATTGAAAGAATACTTGACAGATATTACAACTTCGCATACCTACAATAAAGTGAAGGATGAGGTTTGGAAATTATTGGGAAAAGTATCCAAGTTTGGACCGGATGCGCAAACCGTTGCCTCTAAAATTTCACAAGCATTAAAAGGCTCTTTATTAAAACAAAGTAATTTGTTCGAATCACTAAACTTCCGCTATTTCGGTCCGGTTGATGGACACGATGTCATTGGTTTGGCAAAAGTATTGGAAGATTTAAAGGATATTCCAGGTCCTAAAATTTTGCACTGCATTACAAGAAAAGGAGCCAAATATAAATATTCTGAAGAAGGAAATCCAACAAAATGGCATGCTCCAGGTGTTTTTAATAAGGAAACAGGCGAAATAGTAAAGATTGTTCCTAAATCTCCGCAACCTCCAAAATACCAAGATGTTTTTGGTCATACGGTTGTCGAATTAGCAGAAAAAAATGAAAAAATAATGGGAATTACCCCAGCTATGCCATCTGGTTGTTCCTTGAATATAATGATGCAGGCAATGCCAGATCGTGCTTTTGATGTTGGAATTGCTGAGCAACATGCCGTTACTTTTTCTGCGGGATTAGCAACTCAAGGGCTTGTGCCATTTTGTAATATCTATTCTTCGTTCATGCAGCGTGCGTATGATCAAGTTCTGCACGATGTTGCGATACAAAATTTGAATGTTGTGTTTTGTTTGGATCGTGGCGGATTGGTAGGAGCAGACGGCGCAACGCATCACGGAGCATACGATCTCGCTTACATGAGAAGTATTCCGAATATGGTTGTTTCTGCACCAATGAATGAAGCAGAATTACGGAACTTGATGTTCACTGCTCAACAAGAAAATATGGGGCCTTTTTCGATCCGATATCCGAGAGGAAATGGTGTGATGACAGAATGGAAAACGCCATTCAAGGCTATTAAGGTGGGAACAGGAAGAAAAGTTACCAACGGAGAGGAAATTGCTATTCTAACGATTGGACATCCGGGAAATTTTGCCCAAGAAGCAATCGATATTTTAAAAGATTTAGG
>JBEDAD010000297.1:0-2909 GCA_041177985.1 Bacteroidota bacterium
CTAAACTCCAATGGCCATTAAATTTTGCAATAAAAGAACCGAGAATTATACCAGAAAGCGAAAGTGGCAAGGTGCGCAGGCGCAAAGCTTTGATCCATGCTTGATTTTTTGTCATGGTACAAATGTAAGAGAAGAATTTTTAATATATCCGATGGCACTAGCAATTCTGACTGCATCTTTACAATTAGTATAGTCATTTGTAATTTTTCCTAAAAATATTTAAGAACATTTATTTCAATTGTTAGTGCTTTAACCTCTTGCTTACAAGTAATCCGTTTTTGGAACTTAAAACGGAAAGTATTCAATTCTTGCATTACAAAAGCATAAGTCTTGTCTTCAATTACTATCTTTGATCAAAATTTTTAAACAATGCGATTAATATCTGCTTTAGAATTGCACCATGCAATGAAACAAGGACAGTCGTTCGAAATAATTGATATCCGCGAGCCGTACGAATATGCTGCAGCGAATATTGGTTCAACTCATATTCCAATGGGTGAGATTTGTAATCGAACAACGGAACTTCCAACTCAATCAAATATCGTTATTATGTGTCGATCCGGAAAAAGAGCCGAAGCAGTAGCAAATATTTTAATGACCGAATATTCTATCCCAAATGTATTTGTTTTGGATGGTGGAATTTTGGCTTGGAAAGATCAAATTGATGCAACTTTAGACTTAGATTGATGGAAGTTTTAAAATCAATACTAGACTTTTTTCTGCACCTGGATGATCATTTATTTACGATGATTCAAGATTATGGATTGTGGATTTATGCGATTTTGTTTCTGATAATTTTCGTGGAAACAGGTTTGGTGATAATGCCATTGCTTCCAGGCGATTCTCTATTGTTTGCAGCAGGAACATTTTGTGCAGGCCCAACCAATGATCTTGGTGAAACAGCGGAACTAAACCTTTGGGTTGTTCTTGGATTATTAATCCTTGCGGCCATTTTAGGGGACGGGTTAAATTACTTTTTTGGTAAAACTATAGGTTTGAAGGTTTTGAAGTGGAAAATCAGTGGCCGTCAAATCGTAAAGCAAAAATATATAGATCAGACCCATGCATTTTATGAAAAACATGGTTCAAAAACGATAATAATCGCTCGGTTTGTACCAATTGTTAGAACTTTCGCACCATTTGTAGCTGGAATTGGAGAGATGAGTTACCGAAAATTTATTCAATTTAATATTATAGGGGGAATAAGTTGGGTTTTAGGACTCACGCTCTTGGGTTATTTCTTTGGTAATTTGCCAATTATTCAAGAGAATTTTGAAACGGTAATTTTTGGAATTATTGCGCTTTCCATTTTACCGATGCTATTTGAACTCGTAAAAGCAAAACTGAATTCCAAAAAAGAGAAATGAAGATTTATGGACTTTTAGGCCAATCACTTGGGTATTCGTTTTCAAAATCTTTTTTTGAGGAATATTTCAAAAAGAATGCGATTGAAGCTCACTATTCAAATTTTGAAATACAATCTTTAGCTACTTTAGAAGAAGTTTTTCAAAAGAACCTTTCCGGATTAAACGTTACAATTCCTTATAAAGAAGCAATAATGCCATTTTTGGATGAGCTATCTCATGAAGCAAAAGAAATAGGAGCTGTTAATGTAGTCAGATTTTTGAACGGTAAAAAAATTGGTTACAATACGGATGCCTATGGATTTCAGCAATCTATAAAACCGTTTCTTACCAATAAACACGAGCGCGCTTTAATTTTAGGAACAGGTGGTGCCTCAAAAGCGGTTGCATATGTTTTTAAGTCTATTGGAATGGATGTAATTTATTGCTCCAGGGAACCCCAATCGGATAACGAGTTCCCTTACTCAGCAATAAATGAACACATGTTGAACTCTTGCAAAGTAATTGTGAACTGTACACCTTTAGGAACCTTTCCAAACACGGAAGAAATGGTAGATTTTCCTTTTGAATGGTTAACTTCCGATCATTTGGTGGTGGATTTAATTTATAATCCATCAAAAACAAAATTCCTACGCAAAGCGGAAGAAAATGGTGCGGTTATATTAAATGGCGAGTCCATGCTCAAAGAACAGGCGCTTAAATCTTGGGAAATCTGGAACAAGGAATAGCCACTTATTCTAATAAATGAATTATGCCAACTGAACTTACAGCATATATCGAAAAAGGGGAATCCGTTCGACAAATTTTTCTTCCAAAAACGGAAAGTTATAATGAAATTGCGCAATTGTTGGCTGCTTTTGCCAATTCAGAAGGCGGGAGTTTATGGATTGGTTTGAAAAAAAACGGTAAAATAATTGGCTGTGATCCAAATGAGGAATTACTCAAACTGCAGGAATCAGCAAAATCATTCTGTATGCCTGAAATAAAATTCACCTCAAAAATTTGGAAAGAAGGTTTTAGGTTAGTTTTCGAAATTAAGGTAAGCGAAGCAGCTACTAAACCGTATAAGTCAAAAGATAGTGTGGGGAAATGGATTCCTTTTATACGTGTTCAGAAGGAAGTTTTGCTAGCGAATAAAATTCTAGTTGGATTTTGGGCACTAAAAAAGAATCCAGTCGCAAAACCAACGCACCTTCAGATTGAATTAACAGCGCTTCTCCAACTTATAAAAGAGGAACAAATTGTTACACTTAGTAAATTATATAGACTTTCAGATATCCCACTTAAAGAGGTAGACAGATCTCTAATTTTATTAATTAGTTGGGAAATGGTTGATATGGTAATGAATTCAGATACTACCCAATATCAAATGCGTAAATAATACGCTGATTTTTAATGAGAAATGGAATCTTTTAAAAACATAAACTTTCTTAAAAAATTATAAAATACAACAAATTCCATTTTAAAGTGTTACATTTAAAAATATTTTAAAATTAGTACAATAATAATGGGAAGACCAGCTACAAGACCGGCAAGATTGCGAAA
>JBEDAD010000298.1:0-12764 GCA_041177985.1 Bacteroidota bacterium
TCTAAAAAATCTGTAAAAGTAACATCCTCATTATTGATATTAAAACTAATAATGGCAATATAAAATGCTAAGATGTAAATGCTTTGACTTATTAGTTTTAGCCAGGTAAGTCCGCGGCCTTCCACGCGAATATTTGCACTTTTAAGATAGCGACGTAAGAATCGGTGGATAACACGTCTTAAAATAATAGAAGTGAAAAATATGATGGCTAATAAAATAATGTTCCAAAGGCAAACATTGTACGGTCCTAATTTAAAAAGTGTTTGACTGAGCATAATTAACGTAATATAATTCGACCTAATTTATCTGCAAAAACAATTTTAATGCGCTCATAAACCATTTGTTCGGCTAATAATTCCATCATTTCTGTATCTGTCAGATTTTCAACATCCTCTAGTTTTAAGCGTATTTCCCGAATTTTAGTTTCTATTTTAAAGGATTTGAATCCAAGAATTGAATTTTTGATTGCTTCATTTAATCTGTCTCCTTCTGTGCGTGTCTCAATATTGTAATTACTCAGCCATTTCGTACTTAATTCATAATCATTGGATTCGATATCAGAAACAAATTTTACAATTTCCTGGTCTTCCAATCTTTTTAAATACTGTGTAGAAAGTAATTGTTTTTCTGCGAGACCTTCCGCAAAAAGGCTGTAAACCTTGGCATATAATGGATGGGAGAATGTCAATTCATCTTTATCCAGTTCGTGAAAAATCAATTCGATAACACTAGTTTCCACAACCATAGATTTTCCATCTTCTCCCAGCTGTTCCGTTTGAACAACGCGAGTGCCATATTTTACCATCAGACGAATCAAATTGAACTCATCGTGTAACGATATTTCGTGCGTGTCTAGTTTTTCTATTTGTTGGTAGGACTCAACTTGTTTTTCAACTGGTATTTCTCTAATTTCCGGCGCTTGCAGTTGTTTTGCGATGACATTTTTCCGCAATTTAATTAGCTCATTGGAAATTATTTGTTCGCTAATGTCAAATTTTACTGCAATTTGCTGCAAGTATACGCTTCGTGTAATTTGATCTGGAATCAAAGCGACAGAATGCACTATTTCGCGAATTAATTCTGCACGTTTGATTGGGTCGTTGTTACTATCCTTAAGTAAAATAGCTGTTTTAAAGGAAATAAAATCTTGTGTGCTGGATTTAATATAGTCGTCGAGTTCTGTCGAGCTAGATTTTTTAGAAAAGGAATCTGGATCCTCTCCCTCGGGAAATAGAACAACTTTTACATTCATTCCTTCTTCCAAAATCAAATCTATACCGCGAAACGAGGCTTTTATTCCAGCCGGATCACCATCAAATAATATCGTGATATTTTGTGTGTATCGGCGAATTAATTTAATTTGATCTTTCGTCAACGAAGTCCCAGATGAGGAAACAACGTTTTGAATACCAGCCTGATACATACTTATAACATCTGTGTATCCCTCACACAGGAAGCAATTGTCGTATTTTACAATATCTCCTTTTGCAAAATGTAGACCATAAAGAATTTCACTTTTGTTGTAAATTATACTTTCTGGAGAGTTGAAATATTTTGCAACTTTTTTGTCTGTAATTAATGTACGTCCACCAAAACCAAGAACGCGACCTGAAACGCTATGAATAGGAAATATAACGCGTCCCCTGAAAAAATCAAAATGGCGTTCATCTTTCGTTTTTACTAAACCAACTTTTTCTAAATACTCTAATTTATAGCCTTTTGCAAGAGCTGCGGTAGTGAAGTCATTTCCAGAATTTAGGCAATATCCCAGCTGAAATTTCTGGATTATATCTTTGCGAAAACCACGTTCTTCAAAATAGGAAAGTGCGATTGCTTTGCCTTCCTCCGCGTTCTGTAAATTATTTAGAAAATGTTCCTTGGCAAATTCATTAATGATATACAGACTTTCCCGTTCTGTTATCGCGGCGATTTCTTCAGCGGTCGCTGGTTCGTCTTCTGGAATTTGAATCCCATAGCGATCTGCTAACCACCGTAACGCTTCTGGGTAGGAAAAATGCTCTTTTTCCATTAGGAAAGTTACAACTGAACCACCTTTGGAAGTTGAAAAACATTTGAATATTTGTTTTGCTGGCGAAACAACGAAGGATGCTGTTTTTTCATCCGTAAAAGGACTTAAGCCTTTCAAGTTTGATCCCGCTCTTTTTAAGTTGACAAATTCGCCAATTACCTCTTCGATGCGAGAAGTTTGCATTATGTCATCTATGATATGAGCTGGAATCTTAGACATTATTTTACGCTGTCTTGTTCCGGGTAACCGAAATCTTGTTCCGATTGAAATTCGCCTTTTTCATTGTAAGTTGTCCAGATACCGACCGTTTTATCTTTGCTATATTCACCGCGGTAATGCAATGCGCCATTCGGGTATTTTACTACTGTAAAACCTTCGCGCAAACCATGATCGTACATGGTTACGGAAAGTTCTTTGCCATCCTCACCATAAAATGTCCAAACGCCATTTCTACGTTGGGTTTCATCTTGGCCTCCCGTGTATTTAATTTGCTTTTTACCCGGATACCATTCCGTATACATTCCGTTTTTAATTTCCACCAAAATTTCTTCTTTTTCGGGAGTTTTTTGTTTTTCAACTTCTTCTGCACATGCAAAGAGAAGAGCCATCATCAGTAACGCAACAATCTGTTTCATTTCTATCGGTTATTATTTTTTCCTTTGAGTTGTATATTCGACAAGCCCAATGATTGAACGTTTGGATTCGGAATCTGGAATTCCCTCCAAAAGTTGTAACGCTTGTTCTTTTAATTCCATCATCTTAGCTGTGGCATATTTAATTCCACCCCCAGAAACGACTAATTCTATCCCGCGTGCAATATACTTTGGATCTTCGTTGTGGTTTTTCACAATAGATATTAATTCCTTTTTTATATTCTTTGGAGCAGTATTCATCACATAGATCAATGGCAATGTCATTTTACGTTCACGCAAGTCATTTCCAGTTGGTTTTCCAATTCCATCATCTGATCCGTAATCAAAAATATCGTCTTTAATTTGAAATGCCAAACCAACGAGTTCTCCAAATTGCCGCATAGTTGCTGACATATCTTCTCTGTCTACGGAAATAGCGCCACCTTCGCAGCAGGTAGCAATCAGAGAAGCTGTTTTTTTACGAATAACATCGAAATAAACATCTTCCGTTATGTCTAATCGTCTTGCTTTTTCAATTTGCAGCAATTCTCCTTCGCTCATTTCGCGCACAGCACGCGCAACGATTTCCAGTAAGCGTAGGTTTTTTTTCTCAATAGAAAGCAGCAACACTTTTGACAGCATAAAATCCCCAACTAATACAGCAATTTTATTTTTCCAAAGCGCATTGACAGAGAAAAATCCCCTTCGTTCATTTGCGTCATCTACCACATCATCGTGGACTAAAGTTGCAGTATGCAAAAGTTCTACCAAGGATGCTGCATCGTAGGTTTTATCGTTAACTTCCCCAAGCATTTTTGCGGAGAGGAAAATAAACATTGGCCGCATTTGTTTTCCTTTTCGACGAATAATATAATGTGTTATTTTATCTAACAATGCAACTTTTGACTGCATATTTCGGCGAAAACGGATGTCGAATTCCGACATTTCCATTTTAATTGGCGCGATCATTTCCTTTACGGTGAGCATAAGACAAATATACGTGTTAGATTGCTTTTATAGAATATAAAGCGAGTTTAAATTATTAACAGCACACTTGAGCAAGTTTTCGTTTTGGTTGGAACAACTTTTAGCCTTTCAAAACCCGATTATCTTTTAAAATTGCTTTGTTTTTATTGGCTAATTGTCCGCAGGCAGCATCGATATCTTTTCCGCGACTTCTGCGGATATTTACAACAAGATTTTTAGATTCCAAATAGGCGGCAAATGCATCTACTTTTTGTTTATCCGCTTGTTGGAATTCGCTATCGTCTATTGGATTGTATTCGATGATATTAATTTTGCACGGTACACATTTCGTGAATTCAGCGAGTTCTTGTGCATCTTCCAATTGATCATTGAAATCTTTGAAAATAATATATTCGAAAGTAACGCGCGATTCTGTTTGTTCGTGAAAATAGCGCAATGAATCTGCTAATTCTGCCAAATTATTTGTGTCGTTAATCTCCATAATATGGCTGCGTTTCTTATCGTTCGCTGCATGAAGAGAAACTGCAAGATTGAATTTCACCTGATCATCGCCCAATTTACGAATCATTTTCGCAATACCTGCTGTAGAAACAGTAATGCGTTTTGGCGACATTCCTAATCCTTCATCAGAAGTCAGCATTTCCACAGAACGCAAAACATTTTTATAGTTCAATAATGGTTCGCCCATTCCCATGTACACAATATTGGTTAATGGAGAATTGTAGCGATTTTCTGCTTGGTCTTTCAAGTAAACTACTTGGTCCACGATTTCGCCAACGCTTAAATTTCGCATTAATTTCAACTTTCCAGTTGCACAAAATGTACACGACAAGCTGCATCCAACTTGCGATGAAATACACGCTGTAGTTCTGGAGGTTGTTGGAATTAAAACCCCTTCAACTACTTTCCCTTCGCCGATAGAAAATGCACATTTTATTGTTTTATCCGAGCTGATTTGCTGATCATCCAAAACAATATGGTCGATGTAAAAATGATTTTCGAGATTTAGTCGCAGGTCTTTGCTAAGATTGGACATTTCTTCAAAGGTTGCTGCGTTTTTTTGCCATAGCCATTCAAAGATCTGTTTTGAACGAAAAGATTTTTCGCCCAATTTCTCCATGGAAACCTTTAATTCTTCCAAGGTTAGATTCCTAATGTTAGCCTTTGAGTTTGTCATTTGCGCTGCAAAGATAAGGAATTATGCGAAGCAAGAAGTTTGTTCCTACGAAACAATACATGAAGAATCTGACTTTTTAAATTTCGCCCAACAAAAGATGCAAAACATCCATTCCTAACGATCATTCGTAAGTATTGTGCTGAGAAATTCAGTTTAAGATTGCGTGCAGCGTTTCTTTTGCTGAAGATAGAATAGTTTCGGGTGCAAGTTCATTGGAACCCATTCCGTATCTGGCCTCTTCGCAGTGCGTGAAAATCGATCCGATGGTTTCAACTTTTACAGAATCCAAGTTGTTTTCCTTTAATTTTGCTAGAATTTCATTCTTACTTAATACTGAAATCTCCTTGTTGTCAAGGAATAAAGAAATGGACAGAAGAAGTCCTTTTTCAATCAGCGAGTAAAAGTGGTTCCAATTTTTTTGAATTAAAGCATTTTCAGCTTCTTCAAAGACGTGTTGTATTTCTTTTTGCGTATTTTTTTGAATATTTTTTAATTCGGTAGTTACTTTGTTTTTTGATTTCTTTTTCCAGAATAGTCCTAGAAAAAACAAGAGTAAAATTGGACTAGAAACACCAATCCAGAACGCAGGTGACTGCAGAAAATCAGTACTTTTTGATTGGCTATTTCCCTCCAGGGTCATTGGTGAGGAAACTAAATTTTTCTCCTTGTTGGAAAGGAGAGTAGAATCATTTAATATACCACTGAATTTCTCATTTTTAGAAATAGTGAAAGAATTTTTCTCAGAAGAAATTTGTATGTATTTTTCTTTCGTTGGATCAAAATACGCGATTGTTGTTTCCGGAAAAGTAAGTTCTCCATGTTTTGTAACTTGAATGTTGTATTCGTAACTGATTTTTCCTTCTGCGCCGCGACTTCCATACACGAAATCTTCTTCCACAATGGGATCGCCATAGAGAAGAAAACCTTTCGGCAAATTCAAATTCGGCTCTAGGATATTTTGTAAATTACCAAAGCCATCAATTTCTATAATAAGCGTAAAAATATCTCCTTGCTTGGACGGTTTGGAAGTTAACTTTCTTGAAATACCAAATTGTCCAACCCCACCGATGAAGTTTTCAGGTGCGTTTTTCGGCAATGGTTTCACTTCGATGGTTGTGGCACTTGAAGTTAAGGGTAAACTTTCAAAACCGCGCCGTAAGTTTAGTTTAAATGGATTAATGGTAAGCGTTCCAATGCCATTCGGGAAAACGACTTTTTTATCGTAAACGAAAGAAAAATAACTTTTACGTTTGATTTTTTCTTCTTCAACTACTATCTGTGTCGTATTTCCAATACTGTGTTTGTCTATTGCTCCATCCAAGGAATATCCTTCGTAATTCTCCAAATGTGAAGCATCAAATTGCGCGTAAACTTTTGCGTTCAAAATTATAGATTCACCCTCATAAATAACCGTTTTAGATTTTTCTATTACTCCAAAAGCGGGTTGTTTTAGTTGCCTTGAGGTAAGTTCATTACCAGAATTTACAGGATCATTTTCTTTAGAAATTGTAATGTTTACCGTGTTGGAGCGGTAGACTTTATTTCCTTTTTTAACATACGCAGGACCAATTTTAAACGTTCCTGATTTCTGAAGTGTTCCAGTTTGAGAAAGGTAATAATAGGAGATTACTTTGCCTGTATTGTAATCTATTTCTTGCTCCATTCCATTCATAACATTGAATCCATGGACGAATGCGGATGGAAAATCGATATCTATTTCTCCTTGCACATTTGATTTCACTGTGATTGTCAGAACTTCACCGATTTCGGCTTCTTTCGAATCAACTTCCAAAAAAACAAGTGGTTTTTGAGCAATTGAACAAACCGCCGCAAAACAAAAGAAACTATGTAGGATAAATGTTTTCATTACCAATCTTTCCCCGAATTTAGTGTGCTACTTTCTGCGCGACTTCCTCCCATTTTACGTTTTGTTTCCGCTTCTGCTTTTGTCAATTGATCTAGTAAACGTTCTACAGATTTATTTGGCAGTCGACTTGAATTTCCATTTTTCTTTTGTCTGTTTTCTTGTTCTTTTTCAGAGTTTTCAGGCTTTTTCTTTTCTTGCTGTTTATTTTTTTTTGCGTTATCTGAATTCTTTGTTGAATCCATTGGCGGCGATTTTTTATCTTTTGGGTCTTGATTCTGTTGTTTTAGCTGACGAATTGCTTCAGAAAGGTTGTAGCGTGTTTGTTCGTCTCCTGAATTATTTCTGAGCGCTTCTTTATACGACTCCACGGCTCCTGAATAATCTTTTTTTTGCATCCGTGAATTGCCCATGTTGTGGAATGTATTTGACTTGGTTCGTGCAGATTTTTTAGAATTTGCACTTTGCTGGTATATTTTCTCAGCTTTTTCATATTCACCAGATTTGTAGGCTGCTTGCGCGATTTCATCGGATAAATCCACACTTTCTGGTGCTTTATTTTGAGCAGATTGGTAGTGTTTTAGTGCATTTGCAAACGCTCCGTTTTTGTAAGCTGCTCTTGCTGAATTTAACGATTTTCGCCATTCCTGGGCATTCGCACTAAAAGCACCAATTAAAACCAATATGTAAAATATATTTTTCATTTATAGTTCACTCTTTTTCAGTGTGAATATGTTTTTTGACCCAAGTAGAAATAAACACCAAAATACCACTGCTGCAAATAACGGAATTTGATACTGATTCTCCTCTATCTCAAACTCGAAATCTTTCACTTTGGTTCGCTTCATTTGGTTAATTTGTGTTAACAAAGCAGATAAGTTTGGGAAAGCATCTGAACTAACACTCGCAAAACCCCCGCCTTTTTCTGCAATTTCTTCTAAAAACCGACTATCAACGCGAGAAACGATGATTTGACCGTTTGCCATTTTTTTCAAGCCTAATTCGGGTCTTTCCGGATGAACAGGAACAGGCCCACCTTGCGTTGTGCCAATTCCTAAAACGCTTAGTTGTACCTTTTCCGTTTTTAGTTTTTCAAGTATTTCCGATGGATCTTCTTCGTGATTTTCACCATCCGTAACTAAGATTATTCCCTTGGTTGATTTATCTGCAGAGAACATTTCCATAGACGTAACCAAAGCTGCAGAGATATTGGTTCCTTGGTTGGAAATCATATTTGTTTCAATCTCTGAAATAAATAATTTAGCAGAAGCATAATCGCTTGTTAAAGGCAGTTGGACAATTGCACCACCAGCAAAAATGGCAATTCCAAGTTTTTCGCCTTTCAGGTTATTTACCAATTCTGTTAAGGCGCGTTTTGCAATTTGAAGGCGCGTTAGGTCTTTGGAAATATCCTTTGTATTCATGGAATTAGAAATGTCTAGACAGACCACCAGTTCCAGACTATCCAGTGTTGCAGAAACTTTCTTTGTTCCGAAGACAGGCTGCGCCATGGCAAATAGTAAAAACACACATGCATTTCTGAAGAAGAAATAGTTTAAAAAACTTCTTCGGGAGGAAATGGGTTTTAGATTAAATTTCCGAATGGTTGGATTGCTTGCTTTTCCTAATTTGTTGGTGCTGTTTAAGGAATAAAGATACATTCCGATAATTGGTAAAAGCAGCAATAACAGCCAAAACACTTCAGGATTCACAAAAAATAGTTGCTGCTTGGTAACAGAAGAATCCTGCATTCCCGCAACTAGTGCAATTATTCCAGTAAAAAACCAAAAAATAAGTTCCCAGACGATAACGCTTGTCACCATCTTTTTTATAGGATATGTGAACTTCGAATTAAACATCTTTCTTAAAAAAATAACGATTAGTTGTCCAACTCAGGAAGAGCAGAACAAGCGCCAGATTCAAAAAAGCCATTGGCGTTGCAGGTGGCTCTAATGTATAGTTTTGATCCAAGATTTTCCTTTTTTCGAGTTTTTCAATTTCACGGTAGATTGCTTTTAGGCTTTTTTCATCCGTTGCACGAAAATACTTTCCATTTGCAATTTCCGCTATTTTCCTTAATGTAATTTCGTCGATTTCCACGGGCATATTTTCGTAGCGCACCCCAAAAGGCGTAATTACAGGAGTTGGTGCTTCGCCATTACTACCAACTCCAATTGTGTAAACGCGAATGTTTTTAGCGCGTGCAAGTTCTGCTGCCGTTATTGGATCAATTTCGCCAGAATTATTGCTTCCATCTGTGAGTAAAATAATCACTTTTGAAGGCAAACTATCGTTTCGTAATCGCGTTACGGCTGTTCCTAAACCAGTTCCAATGGCTGTTCCACCTTCCATGTTTTGCGGTCCGATTTCTTCGATTTGCTTCAGTAAAATGGAATAATCCAAGGTTGCAGGACATGCTGTATACGCTTCGCCGGCATACGCAACCAAACCAATTCGATCTCCTTTTCTTCCAGCAATAAATTCTTTCGCAACGCGCTTGGAAACCTCGAGTCGGTTTGGCTCAAAGTCCTTCGCAAGCATTGATACAGAAACATCCATCGCTAAGATAATGTCAATTCCATTCTTATAATTTTGTTCTGCGGCCTCTGGACTATCCCAATGAAAAGGTTTTGCTAATGCCAATATAAATAAACCTAAAACGATTGTATTACAGGTAATTAGGGCAATTCGGAAGTTTAAAATCCAGTTTGATTTCAGGTTTTTTTGTGAAAATGAACTTCCTGTAAATTTTAATTCGCCAATTTTATTTTTTTCGGCACGAAATAAAAGCAGCCAAATTATAGGAAGCAACAGTAGCAGCCACAGCCAATTAGCAGACTGAAAATCGTATTCCCAAAATCGTATGTTCCAGTTATTCAACATTCTCTATCTCAAATTGACTTGTTTCAGCTACAATTTCCCGTGCGTATTGATCCATTTTTAAAATTGCAATTTCTTCCGGTTGTGACTTTGCAAATTTCACCATGTCGGATTCTGTCAAAAGCAAAATAATAGAATCAATAGTTCTATCTTCCAATCCTTTTTGCTGCAGTAAAAGCTTTGTTTCGTAAGTTGTTTTTTCCAATAAATTAATTGTGTAACGGGATGACAAATACGTTCGAATTAACAATGAAAGATCAATAAAGTGTTCTTTTGTTTTTTGTTTTTCCCACAAACGCAAATTTTCTAAGGTATTGATTGCAATTATTGTCTGCTCCGTTATTGTTAAGGCCTTGGCAGGCTCGCTCGTCTTTTTCTTGGATTTTTTTCGAATATAAACGATCGCACCAATTACTAAGGCAAGTAGAATTATGATCCACCACCAATTATTTTTTGTGAATTTTTTAATCGAAAAAGGTTCCGTCGGGATCTCAGTGAAAGATTCCTTAATATCGTAAATTCCTTGTCCTTTTTTTGCTTTTACCAAATCCGCTCGCAATTCAATTACTGGAAAATCGAAAGTCGCATTTGACAATTTAATAGAAGGTCCTTCAATGCGATAAAAGCCAGAATCCCAAGCCGTAATCTCATAAACGCCAATCCACCAACGGGAATTTTCGGCTTGAATTATTGTATCTTTAAATGGACTGAGAATTTCTAGTTGGTCGCTATTTTCACCGCTCAAAATTCCATTTTTTGAAATTGTACGACTTGTCATAAACCCATTTTCAGGTTTAAACAGCGGTTTTTTATTCCCATTTAAAGGAATAGAGTAGGTGATAGTCGTCTTTTCTCCAATGAGAATAGAATTTTGCGAAATAGAAGCTCTAGTAATTTGCGCGTGCAATCCAAATGTAGCGAAGATAAAAGCCAAGGGTAGGATATACTTCTGCATTATCTTTGGTGAAATAGTTTTACTAATGCTTTCACAATATCTTGATCTGTCGAACAAGAAACACAATCAATTCCAGCTTTTTTTAAAGAAAACAGGGTGTTGGATTCTTCTTCCATGAAATTTGCCTTGAAGGTTTCACGCACCCATTTTGCGCTAGAGTTGACCCAAGTTGTTTCACCCGTTTCTGCATTAAAAAGCTGCACTAATCCAACATCTGGCAGTGTTTTTTCAGCGTTATCGGAAATCTTTATGGCAATCGTATCGTGTCGTTTTTTCGTTAAACGCATTCCTTCCATGAAATTGTTAGAATCTATAAAATCACTAATAACAAATGAGATTGTTCTCTTTTTTTGTGTGTTACGCAGAAATCGTAGGCCTTCATTTAGGTTTGTCAATTTACTTTTAGGTTTAAATTCTATCAATTCCCTTAAAATAAACAAAACATGCTTTTTTCCTTTTTCAGGTGCGATATAACGTTCCATTTTATCGGAAACCAATAGCGCACCAACCTTGTCGTTATTAGCAACTGCCGAAAATGCTAAAACAGCTGCGATTTCTAGCGCGAGTTCTTTTTTTGTTTTTTCAGTTGTTCCAAATTCTTCGGAACCTGAAATATCGATCACCAACATAACGGTTAGTTCGCGTTCTTCCTCAAATACTTTAACGTAAGGCGTGTTGTATCGTGCTGTAACATTCCAATCGATTGTGCGCACTTCATCCCCAAAATGGTAATCGCGCACTTCACTAAACGCCATTCCTCTTCCTTTAAATGCCGAATGGTATTCACCGGAGAAAATTTGTCTGGTCAAGCCTTTTGTCTTGATTTCCAAACGGTGAATTTTCTGAATAAGATCTTTCGTTTCCACTATTGGAATGGGATTAATGTTTTACTGGAATCAAGGAACCTCAACTTTTGCAATGATGCGACTTATGATTTCCGCGGACGAAATGTTTTCTGCTTCTGCTTCATAGGATAAACCCATTCGGTGGCGCATTACATCTGACGCAATGGAACGCACATCTTCTGGAACCACGAATGCTCGACCTTGCAGAAAGGCAAAAGCTTTCGCAGCTAATGCAAGATTGATACTCGCCCGAGGAGAGCAACCATAGGAAATTAAAGGTTCTAATGCTTCTAAACCATATTTTTCTGGCATTCGGGTTGCGAAAACTAGATCAACTATATATTGTTCTACCTTTTCGTCGAGGTAGACTTCTCTTACCAATTCTCGTGCACGTAAAATATCTGTTGAAGAAACTACTTTTTTACAAGATGGAATTCCGCCAGTTTGCACGTTGGTGCGAATGATTTGTTTTTCTTCTTCTTTGGTTGGGTATCCAAGAAACACTTTCAACATAAAACGATCTACTTGCGCTTCCGGTAAAGGATAGGTTCCTTCTTGCTCGATTGGATTTTGAGTAGCTAATACTAAAAATGGATTTGGCAGAAAAAATGTCTCGTCACCAATTGTTATTTGTCGCTCCTGCATAGCTTCTAGTAAGGCACTTTGAACTTTTGCTGGAGCGCGATTTATTTCATCGGCCAAAATAAAATTTGCAAAAATAGGACCTTTCTTAACGCTAAATTGTTCACTTTTTTGGTTGTAAATCAATGTTCCTGTAACATCGGCAGGCAATAAATCTGGGGTAAATTGGATTCTACTGAATTGCACATCTATAGCTTCGGAAAGTGTTTTGATAGCAAGTGTTTTTGCTAAACCCGGAACTCCTTCAAGTAAAACGTGTCCGTCCGCAAGTAACGCAATTAATAGGCGATCAATCATGTATTTTTGACCTACAATTACCTTCGAAACTTCTTCCCGAAGTTTTTGGATAATGCTTGTCTCCAATTTTATTTTTTCGCTTAGAATTCTCAGCGCCTCCGCTGGATTAATCGGATTATCCGTGTTTTCTGACATATCTTGAATTACATGAATATGCAAAGGTGACAAAGTTTAGTTGCTGTTTAGTTGCAATTGCTGTTAAATATTGTTAACATTGTTAGTAACGAAACCTAATGAAACTACTCATGAAAGTTAGAACATGTAATGAATGTAATAGAGCATTATCCGGAAGAAAGGATCAAAAGTTTTGCGGAGATCACTGTCGAAACACCTTTAACAACAGACAGAATGAGGATGCTACAAATTATGTGAGGCGCGTAAATAACATCCTCCGAAAAAATCGTCGAATTTTAGCAACCTTAAATCCAAATGGAAAAGTCATACTGGCTGGAATTA
>JBEDAD010000299.1:0-3881 GCA_041177985.1 Bacteroidota bacterium
TGTAGATAGAGATGCATGCGGTGGTTGTTTTAATAAAATTCCACCACAACGACAATTGGATATTCAAGCGAAGAAAAAAGTTTTGGTGTGCGAGCACTGTGGACGAATTTTAGTTCCTAGCGAAGAAGTAGAAGAGGCATAAAATGTAAACGGTATTTCCGTTTCAATAATAGTGTTAGGGTGGATTTTTTCCGCCCTAACTTTTTTAAGGAAATTTTTATTTCAGTAAATTACACAAGCGCATGAAATTCAGCGACTACAACATTTCTCCTTTAATAAAAGAACAATTGGCTGTAATGGGTTTTAACAAACCTACAGATATTCAATTTAAAGCGATTAAGCATATTTTGGATGGAGAAGATGTTATGGCTGTGGCGCAAACGGGTACTGGAAAAACGGCTGCCTTTGCTATTCCAGTTATCGATAAATTGGAAAGTAGGAATCGAAAAGGCTACAAAGGAATTCGCTGCCTTGTTATGGTTCCAACGCGAGAACTTGCAAAACAAATTTCAGGTGTTTTTAATGAAATCGGAAAACGGACGCGAATTAAAACGTTTGGATTGTTTGGTGGAGTAGAGCAGGAGCAACAAATCCGAACGCTGGATAATGGTTTGGATGTTTTGGTAACAACGCCCGGTCGGATGTTTGATTTGATTTCTCAAGGACATTTGGATATTTCCAAACTGGAGTTTTTAGTATTGGATGAAGCTGATTTAATGTTGGATCTTGGATTTATGAAAGATATTCAGGATGTAATGAAGCATATACCTAACAGAAGACAAACACTTTTTTTTACAGCAACAATTTCCAAAAAAATAAAATCATTAGCATATACGGTTGTAAGAGAAGCGATTAGGATTCAAATTTCACCAAAAAATCCGGTTGCTAAAAACATTGATCATGCTGTTGCATTTGTCGATATGGACGATAAGCGCTTTTTTCTGGAAAACATATTGAAAGAATACGAAGAAAAGCAATTTATTGTTTTTGCGCGAACAAAAGTGCGGGTGGAAAGAATTGTTGCTGCGATGCAACGTGTTGGTGTTAAATCAGAAGCGCTGCACGGTGGAATCGAACAAAAAGAGCGCTTTGTGATTTTGGATCGTTTTCGTTCCGGTGAAAATAAAGTACTGATAACAACGGATGTTGCAGCGCGAGGAATCGATATTCCAACCATGGATTATGTTATAAACTATGACCTTCCAGACGATGCTGAAAATTATGTTCACCGTTGCGGAAGAACCGGACGTGGAAACAAAAAAGGCCAAGCATTGTCATTTTGTAGTGAAGCGGAAAAACCATTGTTGGAGGCTATAGAAGCGTATACGGGAGAAGAAATCGAACAATACGAAATTTCCAAAGACGATTACATGGATATTTTGAACGATTCCGATGACGGTTCGTACGATTGGAAGAAATTACTGGATAAATCAAATATCGAAGACGGTACGGAAGACGAATGGTAAGGATTTTTCCTTCGCTTAGATAATATTTACTTCGCGTTCCAAGGTAACACCAAATTTCTCCTCTAAATCTTTAATTATTCTAGATGATAGTCGGAAGATTTCCGTACCGGTAGCTCCGCCATAATTCACCAATACCAAGGATTGAAATTTATGAACGCCATATTGGTTATACGTTTTTCCTTTCCAACCAGCTTGCTCAATCAACCAACCTGCAGGTAATTTACGCATCCCATTTTCCGCTGGAAAATTTGGAATATCTGGAAATGTTTTTTTAATCTCTGCCACAGTTTCCTCGGAAACAACTGGATTCTTGAAAAAACTTCCTGCGTTTCCGATAATCTTTGGATTCGGAAGTTTAGAATTACGAATGGCAATTACTGCCTTACTAATATCTTTAATGGTTGGTTTTGAAACCCCCATTTTCTTAAGCTCAAATTCGATTGCTCCGTAACTGGTATTTAAATTCGGATTTTTTTTCAAGAGAAATGTAACCGTCAAGATAATATATTGTCCTTTCAGTTTTCCTTTGAAAACGCTTTCTCGGTAACCAAATTCGCAAGCAGCGGCATCAAATGTATGGATTTCACCCGTTTCGATGTGGTACGCTTCTAATTCTTGGAAAATATCTTTTATTTCAACACCGTATGCGCCGATATTTTGCATTGGACTAGCGCCAACACTTCCTGGAATCAAACTTAAATTTTCAACACCCGCAAAACCTTTGCGAATGCAGGAAATTACAAATTCATTCCATTCTTCTCCAGCGCCAGCTTTAACAACCGCTCGCTGCGCATTTTCTTCTAGAATTTCGAAGCCTTTGATTTCATTCTTTATTACTAAACCGTTATAATCTTCTGTAAACAAAATATTACTACCACCTCCAAGAACTAATAATTTCTCATTTGGAAGCTGTTGCAATATTGTTGAAAGCTCTTCTGTGGATGAAAAAGTTGCAAAGTGAGCCGCTTTGGCGGTTAACCCAAAAGTATTGAATGGCTTAAGATCAAATTCGTGTGAAATCATGTTGTAAAAATAAGAATTATTTAGCCATCAGTTAACAAAAGTCTCGTAAAACAAGCTATTTTACCTTTTTTTGGGTGGAAAAAGAGATTTTAGTTCACTGGAGAATGAATTCGTTACTTTCTTGTGTTTTTCAGTATTCTTTCTAGTGCTTTTCTTATTTTTACAGTATGCAACTCAAAAAATGTACAATCGAAGAAATTAATTCCCTCAATAAGAGTACCTTAATGGAGGCTCTGGGAATTGAATGTGTTGAAATTGGAGAGGATTATATTATTTCTACCATGCCGGTGGATGAAAGAACGCGTCAGCCAATGGGTTTGTTGCACGGCGGAGCAAGCGCGGCATTAATCGAAAGTGTCGGTTCAATGGGATCACAATTATTGATGGATGTTTCTAAAGAATATTCCGTTGGATTAGAAATAAATGCCAACCATATCGGTTCTGTCAGAAGTGGAAAAGTAAAGGCGGTTGGTAAAATTATTCACGCTGGCAAACGAACGCATTTGTGGCAAGTGGATATTTTTGACATGGAAACGGAGAAGTTGGTTTGTACCGGACGATTAACCTGTATGGTAATTCAACGCAGCTAAGATGCTGGAAACAATAAAATACCGTATTCCTGGAGAAAAGGTAGTAGAACAAAATGGTGCTTTTATTCTTGCAGATAAAAAAACGAACCCTTCTGGTTTTATTCTGAGCGACTTTCAAATGAATACCGTATATCAATTTCTTCCATCCGAAATGCCGTTGAAAAAGAAGCATGTTTATTTCTTCCAACGAAAAACGCCAGTTGTTCTATCAAAAGATAATTATTTGTTAAGAGCGCGTTATTTGCTGCAGATGATGCAAATGTCCGCCGTTTTAAAAGTTGTTTTCTCCAGAATTAAAAAAGTAGCTTTTGATGAAAAAAAGACACACGATTTTTTCGAAGCCTTGGTAAAAGAATATCCAAATGCCTTTGTTTACTTAATTTCAAGTAAACTTTTCGGAACGTGGGTTGGAGCAACGCCTGAAACCTTGGTAAGTATGGAAGGTAATTTGGGTTTTACGATGGCCTTAGCTGGAACAAAAAAAATAAACGATGTTTCGCCATGGGGAACGAAAGAGAGAGAAGAGCAAGATTTTGTAACTCAATTCATTCTATCTAATTTAACGAAGAAAAAATACGATTCCATAAAAACTACAGGGCCGCAGGAAATTACGGCAGGACCTGTAAAGCATTTACGCACGGATATTTCCTTCAATTTGGAACAGAAAGATTTTTTTTCGACAGTTAAACTTTTGCATCCAACACCCGCGGTTAGTGGTTTGCCCCAGAATAAAGCATTGGATTTAATAGCCAAATTTGAACCTCAAAACCGAGAGTTGTACGCAGGAATAATTGGTGTTACA
>JBEDAD010000300.1:0-11497 GCA_041177985.1 Bacteroidota bacterium
GTTTGGTGCTTATTTGATTTTGTTCTTCCGCAAGGAAAGGAATGGTTAATTCTACTAATTATTGGGATTTTCACACAAATTGCGCAAGTATTACTGACAAAAGCATTGCACGAAGACAAAGCATCCGTCATAACGCCATTTCAATATTTGGGTGCGGTTTACGCCTCTTTTGTTGGTTTTTTCGTTTTCGATGAACGCCTTTCCTTTCTCGTTTATCTCGGAATTTTCTGTGTTTTAATTGGTGTCGTTTTCAATGCGATAGCGCCGAAACTAAAGGTATTGTTTGCGCCAAAAAAGTAACACTGTTGAAACTATTATTTTTTCAGGAACTGAAATTCGGATTTTATTTCCCGTTCAATTTACACTGCAAAAAAGTAGGGTTTTTAGCGGTTCATTTTATCGAAAAATAACTACTTTTAGAACATGAATAAAAAGATCGATCGTTTAAAGCTCGCGCAATTCGGAAATCTAGAAGTCCTTGCAAAACAAGTGGTAGAAGGATTTATTACCGGATTGCACAAAAGTCCTTTTCATGGCTTTTCTGTTGAGTTTGCGGAACATCGATTGTACAATAAAGGAGAATCAACCCGCCACATCGATTGGAAATTATATGCCAGAAGCGGGAAATTATTCACTAAAAAATACGAAGAAGAAACGAATTTACGCTGTCAAGTGGTTTTGGATTGCTCCAGTTCGATGCTGTTTCCGAAAGATGGCGACCTCACAAAATTTGAGTTTTCAGTATATGCCGCTGCGTCTTTGATTGAGTTGCTAAAACGCCAAAGAGATGCTGTTGGACTTTCCTTTTTTTCGGACGATTTGGAATTACATACCGCTGCAAAATCCTCTATGGCACACCACCGATATTTATACAGCGAGTTGGAAAACCGAATGGTACATTATTCAGAAAGCAAAAAGAAAAAAACCAACGCAATTCAAGCCTTACACGCCATTGCAGAATTGTGTCACAAACGGAGTTTAGTCGTTATATTTTCCGATTTATTGGATGATTCGGAACATTTAGACGAGCTGTTTCAGGCCTTGCAGCACATGAAACACAACAAGCACGAAGTAATTCTTTTTCACGTTGTAAATAAGAAAATGGAAGTCGATTTCAACCTGGAAAACAGACCATATAATTTGGTAGATATGGAAACCGGGGAACAAATGAAATTGCAGCCGGCGGAAATTAAAGAAGCGTATACCAGTTCCATCCATACCTATTTCAATGAATTAAAAATGCGTTGTGCAAATTATCAAATTGATTTTATGCCTGCGGACATCGACGAAGGGTATGAGCAAGTGCTACTGAAATACCTATTGAAACGACAGAAACTATTTTAAGATTTCACGAAATTTATTAGCGCGCAACCTTATTCTTTGTGCGCATTTCCGAGTAAATCCAGCACCGTTTTTACCGGCGTGAACGTAGAAGTTGGGATTTCTACAAAAAGTGTATTCCAATTGTACATTCCACCGTTCCATAACCCAGGAAGTTCCAAGAAACGTATTGGTTTACCATGGTGTTTTTTTCGCACAACAAAATACTTAGAAGGATCTTTAAACGTCTCAAAATCGAATTTCTCACCATTTATTGAATACGCTGAAGTTGCAACCATCACCGGATTAAAATGGGTACTTTGAACCATTAATCGGTACTGATCCGGGCGCATAGAAATTTGAGCTTTTTCCACAATTTGTTTGGAAATCACACCATTTGTATTTACCCAGAAAGGCCCTCCGCCAGGCTGTCCAACATTTTTCACCATTCCACAAACGCGTGTTGGTCGATCGAGAAGTTTTCGAATTGCTTCATCCGAGGTGCAGGAATCGTTTTGTTGGGCAGAAAAAACCTGAAATTTAGTGTTTAATTCCTGCAGCCCTTCTTTGGTCGGATTGGTATAGATTCGCTTTATTTCCGTTTTAAAATCCAATAGTAAGCCACCGATTAATTTCCATGTTTTTAATGTTTCGCCCGAATTTTTCAGGTGTTGCACATTATCGATGTTTTTAATAAAAATCAGCTCTTCCTTCAAGTTATTCAAATGAGAAAGCAATGCGCCATGTCCTGCAGGTCGCGAAACAATTTCCTGCTCGCTACCTAAAAACGGTGTTTTTTCTTCTGTAAAAGCAATTGAATTCGTTTGAATAGACTGTTCCGAAAAGGAAATAGCATATTTCTCGCCCATCAATCCTTCCACCTGCGAAATACTGTTTTGAATTTCCTTTTCAAAGATAGCTTGTACTGTAAAATGGAATGAAAAAGCATCATTTTCAAGCTGCGCACCTTGCAACACGTGTTCCTGAAATGGATTCAAAATAAAAGGAGCATTCAAATGAAATGGAATCAGTCCTTTTGGTTTAATTCCGAAACCCAAACCATCTTGCTGCAGTAGATAAGAGACAATTTCATCTAAAGAAATCGTTTGCTGCTGAATAGATTTGCGGATGTTTTTCGGAATTAATTTAAAGAAAGCAAAATCTGAAATAGAATTTAAAAATTGTTCTACCTGGCTGCGATTTTCATCGTTCGGGTCTTCCAGAAATTCATATAAAAATTGAAACATGCGCGAACCAGAGCCGGATGCAGGAATAAAAAAACCAATGGAAGCATTTCGATCCGAATAGATTTGTTCAAAATAACTTTGCTCCTCATCTGTCAAACGCAGCACGCCTTCGCCTACTTTACAAGGAGAAACAAGTTCTTCAGCAGGATTTTCATCGAAAACTTTTTGCTTTTGTTCAATTATTATTTGGTCAGAGAAGATATGTTTCATGTAATGGGAAAAGTTTTCTTTATTTTGCAAAGTGATTTTAGCTGTCGAATATATAAAATATCTATGGAATGCCAAAGGAAGGCATGGAACTCATTCACCTTTTCTTTATGAATTTGCGGATAAATGCCTTTCCATCCAGAAAGAAAAAAATATTCTTCAACGATTTTCCGAACGCTTTCAACACTTGAAATCCGATAAAAGAAGTATTAAAATTGCTGATTTTGGCGCAGGTTCAAAATACATGTCCAACGAACGATCTATTCCGCAGCTGCTATCCACCAGTTCATCCAAAGGAAAATACGGCGATTTATTGTTTCAGATTGCACGGTATTACCAACCAAAAAACATTCTCGAATTCGGCACCTCCATTGGAATTGGCACCTGTAACTTGAGTTTCGGAAATCCAGCTGCAAAAATTGTTACCGTAGAAGCTTGCGAGAATACCCGTTTGGAGGCATTAAAAAACTTTCAGGCACTGCAGTGTAAAAATATTGAAAGTGTTTTGGCAACTTTCGATCAGTTTTTGGAAGACGAAAGAAATGAAAAATACGATTTAGTTTTCATCGATGGCCACCACGATGGTTCAGCGCTGTTAAAGTATATGAATAAGTTGGAAAGTCGAACACACAACGATACGCTTTTTATTTTAGATGATATTCGCTGGAGTGATTCGATGTTTGCAGCGTGGAACAAAATCCGGGAATCCGAAGATTTTTCTGTAACGATGGATCTTTTTAGAATGGGAATTGTTCTAAAACGCAAGCAGCAAAGAAAAGAGCACTTCGTTGTCCGAATCTAATGGTACTAAAATCGTTTTTTTAAAGAGGAGGAGAAAACGAAGCTCTTTGCTAAAATTCACCTTTAATAAAACGAAATTTCAACAAACATTTACACCGATAATCTGTTACATTAAAAACACACGCGCATGGTACGTTCCGGTTATGTATTTTCATCCTATGAAGAACCCGAAAAATCGGATTTTGACCGTCTATTTGATATTTTCAGTGAATTAATTACCCATACTTCCGGTGACGTGGAAGAAGCATTGGATTGGCTCAACGTTTTAGACAAAGAATACAGTTTGACCACTGATAAATATACGATGGAAGATTTTGTGGAAGACCTTAAAAAAAGAGGTTACTTGCGCGAAGAAATTGCTCCAGACGGAAAAGGTGCTTTATCCATAACGGCAAAAACAGAGCGCATCCTCCGAAAAAATGCCTTAGAACAGATTTTTGGCGCGATTAAAAAAAACGGATCCGGAAATCATACTACCAAAAAAAGTGGTCAAGGCGATGAAGCAACTGGTGATTTTCGAGATTTTCAGTTCGGCGATTCACTCGAAAATATTTCCGTAACAGAAAGTATTAAAAACGCTCAAATAAACAATGGAATTGGCGAATTCTCTTTAACAGAAAGAGATCTAGTAATAGAAGATACGCACCATAAATCGCAAATGAGCACTGTTTTAATGATCGATATCAGCCACAGTATGATCTTGTATGGCGAAGACCGCATCACGCCAGCTAAGAAAGTTGCGATGGCGCTTGCAGAATTAATCACAACGCATTATCCGAAAGATACATTTGACGTTATCGTTTTTGGAAACGATGCTTGGCCAATCAAAATCAAAGAACTTCCCTATTTAAATGTAGGTCCTTACCATACAAACACAGTAGCTGGATTGCAGCTTGCAATGGATATTTTGCGAAGAAAAAGAAATACAAACAAGCAAATTTTCATGATTACGGACGGGAAACCAAGTTGTGTTCGAATGCCAGATGGACAATACTACAAAAACAGCAATGGCCTGGATACATTTATTGTTGAAAAATGCTATAATATGGCAGCACAGGCTAGAAAACTACATATTCCAATCACAACATTCATGATTGCGCAAGATCCTTATTTGCAATCATTTGTGAACGAATTCACAAAATCAAATAAGGGGAAAGCATTTTACACAGGATTGAAAGGCTTGGGAGAAATGGTTTTTCACGATTACGAAACAAACAGAAAAAAACGAATTAATTAAGCGTATGAACACAGCAATTAGCACTTTAGGAGAATTAAAAGCATCCGGATATCGTTCCAGAGACATCAAAACAGAATTACGCGATAATTTAATCCATTCCTTAAAAAAAGGAGTTACCACATTTCCAGGAATGCATGGGTATGAACAAACTGTAATTCCGCAGTTAGAGCGTGCAATACTTTCCCGTCACAATATCAATTTACTTGGATTGCGCGGACAAGGTAAAACCAAAATTGCGCGTTTGTTGGTGCATCTACTGGATGAATATATTCCAATAGTTGCAGGAAGTGAAATTAACGACGATCCTTTACTGCCGATTAGCCGCTATTCAAAAGATTTAATCGCAGAAATGGGCGATAAAACGCCAATAAGTTGGTTGCACCGAGACGAAAGGTTCTTTGAGAAATTAGCAACGCCAGATGTTACCGTAGCCGATTTAATTGGGGATATTGATCCAATCAAAGCAGCAACATTGAAATTAAATTATGGCGACGAGCGCGTTTTGCATTTCGGTATGATACCAAGAGCAAACCGTTGTATTTTCGTAATCAATGAATTACCGGATTTACAAGCCCGAATACAAGTTGCCTTGTTCAATATATTGGAAGAAGGAGACATGCAAATTCGTGGCTTTAAGTTGCGAATGCCATTGGATGTGAAATTTGTATTTACGGCGAATCCGGAAGACTACACCAATCGCGGAAGCATTGTGACACCTTTGAAAGATAGAATTGGTTCGCAAATTTTAACCCATTATTCTGCCGATATTTCAACCGCAAAAAAAATCACTGCACAAGAAGCAGATTCAATGGCAGACCGACAATGTAAAATTCATGTTCCAGAATTGGCAAAAGATATCATCGAGCAAATTGCATTTGAAGCGCGCCAAAGCGAATACATTGATCACAAAAGCGGCGTAAGTGCGCGAATGAGTATTACGGCGTATGAAAATTTAATCAGTACCGCAGAACGTCGAGCATTGATGAGCGGAGAAAAAGAAACTACGGTTCGTTTCAGCGATTTAATGGGAATGGTTCCTTCGATTACTGGAAAAGTGGAATTGGTTTACGAAGGTGAACAAGAAGGAACTGCATTTGTAGCGAATCAGTTGATTAGTGAAGCAACAAAAACGCTCTTTTTACAGTATTTTCCTAAAATCGAAAAACTGAAGAAATCCGACCAGAAAACAGCGTATGATGTGATTATAAATTGGTTTATCGAAGCAGACTCTTTTGCCTTATCGGACGATGCAACAACAAAAGAGTACAAAAAAGCCTTACTAGAGATTGAACCTTTGGAAGAATTAATTAGCCTTTACCAACCAAAAGTGGCAGAAATTGACCGTTATTTCTTGAAAGAATTTGTGCTTTGGGCATTGGTCGAATTAAAGCAACTTTCCAAGAAAAGAACAGACGACGGTATGCAATTTAACGATGTTTACGATACGTTTATTAAAGGACTATAACCAAGAAATTATCTGCAGGAAATGCAAGGGATTTGGAGAATAAATTAAATAAGAATTTTCTTATTTATTTAACCAGATCAATTGCGTTTCCTCCGGTTCTTGCATGCGATCTGCCAAGCGGTAATATCTATCCGATAATGTAGAAAGGAAATCCTGCGCTTTTTTTCCTTCGTCGTTTAATCCTAGCATAGAATCAATTCCCCAATGTTTCACCAAGTGATCAATTATGCTTGCATAGTCGTAGCTCGTATACACGCCTATTTTTTGCGTTACCGAAGCGTAATTTGTGTAGAAATTATTTGTTGTACCAAAATCCATCAAGGATGCCGGCATGACTATTTTCTTTTTCATCATCGCCAAGAAAGCTGAAATTCCACCATTTGGATCTACTTCCAGAATTTTACTCATGAAAAACTTGTACGCTCTTTCATGCAAAGCCTCTTCGCCCGCAATTGTGCTACAAATTTTACCAAGAACAGTATCACCGGCTTTATGTGCTAGTTTTCCTGTATTAACGTGTGAAATTTTTGTTGCTCTTTCTTGAAAAGAAGTATACACAATACCCTGATACGGATCTGCATCTGTCTGCAAATCGATACCATTATAAATGAGACGTTGAATGGATTTTTCAACCGCATTCATGTCGACTCTTCCACTCAAATAAAGGTATTTGTTAAGTAAATCACCATGTCTATTTTCCTCAGCAGTCCATAGTCGTGACCATTTTACCCATGCACTTTTACTAGAAATATTTCTGTCTTCGTTTACCCCTTCCAATAAATTAAAAAAGGTTTGATAGCTAGGCAGAGCTTCTTCTGTAATCATGTTTCCGATAAGAGAAACGAGAACAGTATCTGGAACATTTGCGATTCCTTCCTGCAAAACTCTCACGGCATCCGGGAAATTTGGATCGGAGAAATCCGGCAAGAAATCACTTGGTTGCCAGTTCGTTTCAGGCGCCTGCATTTTGTCTGTAATAAACTGACCTACATGCGGTTCTATGGACTGAATCACCTCTAATTTTTCTTCAAGTAACATGCTAAAACTATGTTGGTTTTTTTCAGATAAATTAGACTCTAAAATATCACGGTACAAAAGTACTTTAAATTAATTCTTTTCCAATCTTTTTGAGGGAATAAAGAGGCGAAAGGCGTGGAAAATTAAAAACCCTATTTGAAACAGATTTATATTCCAATATTCCATCTAAATCTCTTAAAACAAGCTAATAATTAGAAAACATACAACATGCACAGTGTGTTTTTTAAGGCTGGAAACGAAATCCAATTTTCTGCTGAAACTATTCCTTTAAAACAAGGAGTAAAGCACCAATCACTGCATTTATTCTAGTTTTGCTGCATTTTTCGAAATTTCCTCATTCTGTAGAATTTAATTGTTTCAAGTGTAAACAAAATGATTAATGCTCCCACTAGCGGAACTATAAAATGGTACATTCCGGGGTTCTCAAAGTTAAATAGCTTCCGCAGAAATGAATTGTTTAACAATAGAATCAGTAAGCCGGATGCCATTCCAACAATCAGAAGCAAAGCTATATTCTTTTCCAAGAGTACAGAAATTACATGCCGCGTTTTTGACACTGTTGAAAGTATTAAGAAAATATTCCCAACGATTAATGCGGTAAATACAATGGCGCGTATTTCACCGTCTGAGTGGTTTTCTTGCAGTGCAATAATGTAAACTAATAAAGCCATTGCCAGCAAAAACAGACCAATTAATGCGCTAGACAGAAATTTCCGCATACTGTAAAATCGCTTATTTGGATTTCTTGGCGGCCTTGCCATAATACCGATTTCTTCCTTTTCTGATTCAAATGCGATGGAACAAACCGGATCGATAATGAGTTCCATAAACACAATATGCAGCGGCATAAGAAAAATAGGAATTTCAGAAAAAAACGCAGGCAACAAGGTCAAACCAATGATTGGAATATGAATTGCAAGAATATATGCCATTGCCTTTTGCAGGTTGTCGAATATTTTACGTCCCAGACGAATTCCGGAAACGATGGAACTAAAATTATCGTCCAATAGTACAATCGAGGAAGCTTCTCTAGCTACATCGGTTCCTTTTTTCCCCATCGCAATGCCAATATCTGCTGCTTTCAGCGCTGGCGCATCGTTGACACCGTCGCCAGTCATGGCAACAATTTCACCATTTGCCTTCAATGCTTTGATAATTTGTAATTTCTGTTCTGGTACAATCCGCGCAAAGATATTGACCGATTTTATCTTTAATTTTAGTTCCTCCTCCCCCATCTCGTTCAAATCTGTACCAGTCATTATCGTTTCATTGGAATGCATTCCTGCCTGCGCAGCGATACTTTTCGCAGTCTCCGGATAATCTCCGGTAATCATAATAACTTTAATTCCAGCACTGTAACAGTCTTTAATTGCTTGTGGTACTTCTTCGCGAATTGGATCTTCAAAACCTATAAAACCAATAAATTTAAAGGTAAATTCCCGCTGATCTTCCGGGATTTCTACACCCGTCCATTCGGCAGATGCTACACCCAAAACACGTTGGCCTTTTTTTGCACTTTTTTCAGCTTGAACCAATAAGCTTTTTTTCTCTTCGGAACTGACTTTACACAGCCCGACAATTGCCTCCGGTGAACCTTTTGTGTACACCACGTACTTTTCTTCTTTTTGTAAAAATGCGCGCGACATAGCGAGCAATTCCTTACTCAAGGGATAATCCTTGCTCACTACAAGATCGGAAACGGATGTATTTCCAGCGAATTTAGTAAAATACGTTTCAATAGATTTCTCCATTGGATCTATAGAATCTTTGTAGGAAGCTAAAAATGCAGCAGTGAGTAATTCTTTTATATTTTCCGTTTGGCGGGGAAAATCTTCTCGTTCAAAAATTTGATTTTTGGAAAAAATAGAAGCCACCTCCATTTTATTTTGGGTAATTGTGCCCGTTTTATCGCTACACAGAACGGTTGCGGAACCAAGAGTTTCAATGGCAGATGGTTTGCGCGTTAACACATTTTTCTGTGAAAGTCGCCAAGATCCGATGGCTAGAAAAACAGTTAATACGAGCGGGAATTCTTCCGGCAACATTGCCATGGCAGTAGCAATACCGTTTAAAAGCGCTTCCATGAAATTTCCGCGGGTAAAATAGAAAGCTATAACTACCACAAGACTTAAAAATGCGCCGATAATGAAAAGATTTCGAATGAGGTATTTCATTTCCCGTTGCAAATTGGTTTGATCTTGTTCAATTTCTTGAAGAGATTTTCCAATTTTACCAAACTCGGTATTGCTTCCAGTATGTGTCACTTTCATAAATCCCTTTCCCTGAACAACGAGTGTACCGCTATAAGCAGTAACGTTTTGCGGATTTTCTTCTTTAATTCCCTTAATAACCGGAATGGATTCTCCAGTCAAAATGGATTCATCGACCGTTAGATTTTGACTGGAATAAATGATTCCGTCTGCCGGAATACGATCCCCTTCCTGTAAAATTACCAAATCCTCTCTAACCACTTCTCTGCCTGCAATTCGGATTTCCAGACCATCTCGGATAACCAAAGCGCGCGGAGAAGAAAGTTTTCGGAGCGCATCCAAAGCTTTCTCCGTTTTTTGGTATTGGTAAAACGTCATGAAGAGGATTAAGAATACCCAGCATAAAAGAATTACGCCTTCCACATAATCTCCCAAAACAAGGTAGAGGGCGCCACAACTGATTAGAAGAATAAACATTGGTTCCTGGATTACTTCTAACACAATTTGCCAAATACTTTTGGATTGTGCAGAAGGAAGTTCGTTGAATCCCTCTTTTTTCAACTTCTGGATTGCTTTCTCTGCACTTAGACCATTTTCCATTTCAACATGTTAAAAAATTAAATTCTAGCTATTTGGATATCTTGGCTTACTAAAAAGCTATTTCGCAGAAAAAATATATTCCGTTTCATGAATTTAATTTTTAGAAGATTTAGTTACCTATACAAGCCATTAGTTGAGCCGCATAAAAAGTACGTTTGCTTGCCCTAAGTTAAACAAAATAAGAGGCTATTTCAAAAAGAATCTAAATTTTGGAAATTGAAGGGTGGAAAAATGTAATCGAATTAGTTCCTCATTTACTGCCGAATAGTTTCTTTCATTTAAAAAAGCAGCTGTTTTTATAATAGGCAACATTTCAAAGAAACAAAAAAGCCAAACTGCTAATTAACAATAATTTGAATTTTTTTCGTGGTTTCGTGCGGATTAAATATAGCGTATTTGTTACCAACAAATATAAAATTGCTAGCACAGTTATGCTTTTATCATTCGTAAGCGTTTTTAAAAATATATTTTGAATAAGCTGTAAAATGAAAAAACTCGACTTTTACAAATCGGGGCTTTTTTTGTGACTCCGAAGGTCGGAAAATCTAACTTTTACAAGGATTTGAACGAAATATTAGAATGGAACGAGACATTCAAGATTCTTGGTGAAAAGCGAGAAGCAGAAGGATAATGATGAAAAACAAAATCGAGAATGACGCTCTCGCTCTCATTCTCGTTTTGTTTTGTGACCTCCAATGTCGAAAATCAAACTTTTATACGGATTTAAATACGCTAATCGATTGGGAGTTTACTAACCAAAAAACGAAAGAAAAGAAAAGAAAATAAAAATTAAATGATAATAAATCTTCTAATGGATTTGTTGAGTCAGTTTCTTAAAGCAAATCGACACATCAGCTTCATTAGGGATTGGCCGATAAGCATAGGCGGAAAGTTCCGTTTGATAGGTGATTTTTAATTGAGGCCAAAGATTATCAAAATCATTTACCAATGGTGAATCTACAATTTGCTTGAACTGCCATCCCGATGGTTCATCGAATATTTGACGGTCATGCTCCACTATTTCTTCGAATCGTTGTTTAAAAGATTTGGAACTAACAAATAAAGCACATTCTGTATTACTCATCAAGTAATAAAGATCATAAAAATGTCTGATTTTTTGAGATACACTTTCTATTGGATTTGAATTAAATGAAAATCGAATTAATGAAACTAATTTCTCCAGTAAGGTTTGTTCCATACTTAAGACATTCACCTCAAATGGATTCAAATCGTATTGATTTATATACGTTCCATATCCAGTCTGCACCAAAAAGTCATAAACCATACTTTTTATAGATAAACGTTTATAAGGAAATGGATTAGCAAACGAATTGATTTCTACAATCAAGTTATTGCCAGAATTAATCTTACT
>JBEDAD010000301.1:0-9755 GCA_041177985.1 Bacteroidota bacterium
AATAGCCTAAAACGTCGTTTCCAAATGTGTCAATCACTTTTTGTTTGTCTTTAAACGTCCAAGCTTTTATAAATTGGTTATCGATTGGCAGTAGACTTTTATAAATAGTTTCAGATTTAGGTTGACCATTTTCATCTAATAGCATCCATTTATACGATTTTTTAATGTTGGTAGCGTCGTGAATTTTTGCATCGAAACCTGCAATTAAAGTAGTTTCGTTGACGCGCCAAATGTCGTAATAGGTTTGATCCCCAATTTGGTTTCCTAACGCATCTACTAAAAACCGTTCATAGCCAATGTCGCGTGTGTATTTGAAGACCAAAAAACGATTTGGATTAACAACTTGATACATTTCCATAGAAGAACGTAAAAGGATACGACCTGATGAATCTAAAATATTCCATTTTTTATTTTCATCCCGGTATTCAAAATAGCCATCCCGTTGTAAAAGATTTGGTGAAGGTGAAAACGGATGTAATAACTGAGTGAAAGAATAGTCTACAAATCCCCAAAAACCATCTTTTAAAAATTCATATTTTCCGTTCATGTATTTTGAAATTCGAATGGTTTCAAACTCCATTGGTAACAAATATTTGCCACTTCGATGAATTAACCCATACCGATTATATTTTTTTAATAGGATATGATCTCTTTGGTTATTGACGTATTCAATTAACTGATAATCGCTTAATAATAATTTAAACTGATCGGAATATAAGGAGTAGGTATCGTACTTTTTAGTGATAAAAACAGAATCGACCCAGGAAATTTTATCAAATTCGATTGGTAAAACGAGCGTTCCTAGGGAATCCAACAGTCCGAATTTTAGGTTAAAACACTGCTGCTGATTATTATGCTGACACGTTGCTACAGGATAGGTGATATTGAAACCAGAATCATCGAATCCAATATGGGATGAGGTGTTTTTAGTTTTTAGGTAATGCGCTTTTACAACCGTCTTCGAAGCTTCAATCGTCAGTAATTGTTTGGTGTTGAATGAATTGTCAAAATCATTGTACTTGGTAAGTAGTTTGCCCAATGAATCCCGCAGCAGATATTTGGGAAATTTTCCATTGTTATTGGTCGATTGGTCAATTTCAATAAATCCTTTATCCTTTAATGTGTTAGCATGAATTCTCAATTCAATAAGCTGCTTGCCGGAGTAAACAGGATGATAAATGGTATCATAAATTGGTTCAGCAGTTGCATTCCAATTTAGGATTAAGAAAATAAATCCAACGAGGTATTTCATACGTTATTGATATCTAGGATGACTACAAATAACTTTTCGTTTCGTTCATACTTTGGTTATAGTTCTGAATTAATTTTCCAATTCCTTCAAAATCAAATTAACGTCTTCTTCTGTGCTTGAAAGTTTGTTTTTGCAAATTGCAATCAATTCAGCTGCGCGTTTTACTTTTACCGATAATTCATCGACCGTAATTTCACCAGCTTCCATGTCGCGCACAATTTGCTGCAACTCCTCAAATGCCGCAGTATATAATAGTTCATTCTTCATGTTTTGAAATTTTTTGTACGATAGATTCAATTTCTAAATCGTACGTTTTTGTTTGTATAAAATCACCTTCTTGAATGGCCATTTCGCCGTGAACCGTTTTACCGTTAACCGTCGTGATGGAATAGCCGCGTTTCAGCACGTTCTTTGGATTCATTAAATTCACCATGTTCTCGGCCTCTTGGATATTTCTTTTTTCGCGATCTAATAGTGCTTTAAGTTTCTGAGGAAGATCCAGTTGAAAACCTAAAACATGTTCTTTTTCTACTTTAAAAAATCGTTTTGTATGTGCAATGGATTCCTTTTGAGCAAAATGCAATGCCTCCCGCTTTCTTAAAATTAAGGTTTTTGCTTCCGCATTAAACTGCTGACTTTTTTGAACCAATTTATTCTTCGAAACATTCAAATACAAGTGCGCACTATTTTTAAAATGCTTGGTTTCCGAAGCAAAGTGCTGGGAATGCATCTCTAATAAACGTTTAGAATATGCCCTCAAAGATTTTCCTGCGTCGTTAATTGGAACGGAAAAATCGTGGAAAGTTTGCAGTAAAAAATCTGCTAGTTCGGTTGGCGTTATCGCATTTCGAAAAGCTACTAGTTCTGCTACTGTCATGTTTGTAGAATGCCCAATTCCTGTTAAAACGGGTAAAGGAAAGCTTGCTATTTTCTTACACAAAGCATAATTATTGTAGCAGGAAAGTCCCACTTCGCCGCCACCTCCGCGCACAATTACCACAATATCAAAATGATCTTTCACTTTTTCAATGCGTTTCAGCTGCTCAATAATTGACGGAACCGCCATATCGCCCTGTAAGTATGCATGGAATAGCATCGTGAAAAAATGGTAATTCCATGGATTATTATTTAAAACTTTCATGAAATCAGATAGGCCTTTACTGGTGTCCGCAGAAATAATGGCAATCCGCTGCGGCAAAAGGGGAAAATTAAGTTGCTGGTTCCGATTTAATAAGCGCTCGGCCTGCAATTTATGCAAGGTTTCATCCCGTTCGCGTTGCAATTCTCCCAACGAATAATTCGGGTCGATATCCAAAATTTGTAAGCTTAAACCATAGGTTTCGCTAAAAGCAACTTTTACCTGCAGCAGCAACGTCGTTCCTTCTTTCAGCGGTTCTTTCACAACAACCATAAATTGACGGTTAATCCGTTGAAAATTATGACTCCAAATCGAACCGGATACTTGTGCTACAATTTTATCGTTTTCCTTTTGCACCAATTCTGGAAAAGCATGCCCGCTCGGGTACAAATTGAGTTTATGCATTTCTGCTTTAACCCAATATGCTTGCTGGTAGCGTTCCTCCAACGTTTTCCGAATAGAGGAGACAACCTGTTTTAATGTGAATATTTGACGATTTTCTGACACGAAGGATGAAGGTAGGAAAAATGCGGCAAATCATAGGTATTTAGTAGTTCAAATTTTTCTCCAAAAGGAATAACGTGTTTGTATATCGTTTTTTAAATTTTTTTCAGCCGTTTCTTTAGAAATAGTGTAAAAAAATCGTCTATTTCCGACTTTGTTATAAAGGAATACGTAGTTTTGAGCAACTAACAAAAAAACTATGTCAAAGTTGTGCATTGTGCCCACGCCCATTGGAAATTTGGAAGATATTACCCTGCGTGCCATTCGGATATTCAAGGAATGTGATGTTATTTTTGCCGAAGATACGCGGGTAACAAAAAAATTATTGAACCATTTGGGAATTTCAAAGCCAGTTATTCCTTTCCATGCGCACAACGAACACAAATCTCTGCAGTCTGCAATGGATCGCATAAAATCAAATACTTTAACCGTATTGGTTTCCGATGCTGGAACACCTGGTATTTCGGATCCTGGCTTTTTATTGGCACGAGAATGCGCAAACGAAGGAATCGCTATGGAATGTCTGCCTGGTCCAACGGCATTTGTTCCCGCGCTTGTTGCAAGTGGTTTTCCGTGCGATAAGTTTGTATTCGAAGGTTTTTTGCCCCATAAAAAAGGAAGACAAACGCGTTTGAAAATTTTAGCGGAAGAGGAGCGTACGATGGTATTGTATGAATCTCCGCACCGCTTGGTGAAATGTCTCGGTCAAATTGAAGAGTTTATGGGAGCGGAACGAAACGTTTGTGTGGTGCGCGAAATCAGTAAAATATATGAAGAATATAAACGTGGCACCGCTGCAGAAGTGAAAGCATACTACGAAGCGCATCCACCTAAAGGAGAAATAGTTATACTAATTCAAGGAAAAAATGCCTAAAATAGCAACAGAAGGAATTGTACTTATTAAGAATGGCGCCGCAAAAAATGCGTTTGAGCGAAGGGAAATTTCTATCCTTGCGCCAAAGGAAAACGAAGTGCTAATAGAAAGCGAAGCCTTCGGATTGAATTATGCAGATGTGATGGCGCGACGAGGAATTTACCGCGAAGCCCCGCCATTGCCTTGTGTTGTCGGTTATGAGGTTGTTGGAACGATTCGTGAAATTGGAAAAAATGTTGCTCCTGAATTGTTAGGGAAACGGGTTGTTGCGTTTTGTCGCTTTGGTGGTTACGCCAAAAAAGTAGTTACGCAAGACCATGCGGTTGTTGAAATCCAAAATACACCGGCAGAAGTTGCAATGGTTTTGTGCACGCAGGCTGTAACCGCTTATTATATGGCGGAATACTTGACGCCAATACATAAAAATGAAAAAGTTTTAATTCATGCTGCAGCTGGCGGTGTAGGAACCGTTTTGATCCAACTCGCAAAAAGAAAAGGCGCGGAAGTATTTGCTAAAATCGGAAACGAAAGCAAGCGTGCGCTAGTCGAAAAATTAGGCGCAGACCATGTTATTAATTATACCACGTGCGATTACGAAACGGAAATTGAAAAACACTTGAACGGTTTGCGTTTGGATGTTAGCTACAATCCAGTTGGTGGCACAACATTTAAAAAAGATTTGGCCTTACTGGGTTCTGGTGGCCGATTACTTTTATTTGGTGGATCGGAATTAACGTCTGCAAAATGGGGAATTTTATCGCAACTAAATTTTGTGCGTAAAATGGGAATGGTTTTACCGATTGGTCTAATGATGCGTTCCAAAAACATTCTTGGTGTGAATATGTTGAAATTGGCGGATAATCGCCCAATAGTTTTAGCAGAATGCCTGCAAGCAGTTGTTGGTTTATTTCGTTCAGGAGAATTAATTCCACAAGTAGGCGGCAAATACCCTGTGGCTGAAATCGCTGCAGCGCACGAAGCTCTTGAAAATGGAGAAACAACAGGTAAATTGACTATTTTCTGGGAGTAATATTTCTTTTGTTTTTAAGAAAATAAGCCTTTTTTTTGTCAAGGAGCCGGCGGTCCAATATACTCAAGGCATGGATTTGTCCCAACCCAGCATTTAGCATTTTTTTGCAACGCGATGTTGGTGTCTTTTTCGATAGAAATACTAAAATCTGGTGTGTTTTTCCACTGCTCAAAACATTCAAAACTTTTCACTTTAAATACCTCCTTCTCAAACGGTTTGTTTTGCTGTATAAATTCTTCGATTGGAAGCAGTTTATCGGTTTTCAAAAGCATGTATTCCCCTTTCGGTAATTTCAAGGTAGCGGAACCAATAGCATCCAAGGTAATTTCAGCTTCTATTTTTGCACCTGGCGTATAACTATTCCCGCGAATAATTGCATACCGTTCATTTGTCAACGCTTCATAAAAACCATTTTCAGTCGCTGCGGTTGGTTTCGCTCCTCCGCAATGTGGTTTAAAAATGGTTGCATGAAATGTTACTTCGAAAGTTTTTTCTCTTTTTTGAAGAATGCTGCAACTGCTGAAAATTACCAAAAGAAATACTACTGAAAAAATGGAATGCATGGCCAAAAGGGTTTTGTTTCTCAAAGTTACGTAAAAAATGTCTAGACTACCAGCGCTTATTTAACGCGTATTGCTTTTAAGAATAATTCGTTTCTAGCTTTAGAACTTCTTTCTTTAGAATTTGGTTTTAATGCAGAATTAGTTACTTTAAACCCGATTTTTTAGTTTAATTTTGTGTTTTAATTGAAGCAAAAAATAAGGTATAGATGGCGGAAACAATGACAGATCTTGGGATTCAAGAAATTCTATCTCAGTTGGGGATTGAAGAAATAAACAATGGCGCCTCCACCGGCGGAAAATGGTTTAAAACAAGAGGAGAGCGTATCGATTCAATATCTCCAGTGGATGGTAAATTGATTGCTTCGGTAAATTCAGCTTCTGAAGCGGACTACGAAGCAGTAATTTTAAAAGCGCAAGAAGCGTTTTTAGAATGGCGAATGATTCCTGCGCCAAAAAGAGGCGATATCGTGCGACAATTAGCAGATCGCATACGCTTTTACAAAGAACCACTTGGTAAATTAGTTTCCTATGAAATGGGAAAATCCTTGCAAGAAGGTTTGGGTGAAGTGCAGGAAATGATTGATATCTGTGATTTTGCAGTTGGTCTTTCGCGACAATTATACGGTTTAACGATGCATTCAGAGCGTCCAGGTCATAGAATGTACGAGCAATACCATCCTTTAGGAATTGTTGGAATTATTTCTGCCTTCAATTTTCCTGTTGCTGTTTGGAATTGGAATACCGCTTTGGCTTGGGTTTGTGGAGATGTTTGCGTTTGGAAGCCTTCTGAAAAAACACCTATCACGGCAATCGCTTGTCAGCAAATTACAAAAGAAGTATTTGATGCAAATGGCGTTCCGGAAGGCGTTTCCAATTTAGTTATTGGCGGCGCTGAACTTGGAAAATTAATGGCAGAAGATACGCGTGTTCCGTTGATTTCTGCAACCGGTTCTACCCGCATGGGGAAATCAGTTGGTGCAGCTGTTGGATCTCGTTTAGGAAGATCTTTATTGGAGTTGGGTGGAAACAATGCAATTATTATTGCACCTTCTGCAGATTTGAAAATGGTCGTTCCTGGTGCGGTTTTCGGTGCAGTTGGAACAGCAGGTCAACGGTGCACTTCTACGCGTCGTTTGATTATCCACGAAGAAATTTACGATAAAGTAAAGGATGCGTTGACAAGCGCATACAAACAACTGAAAATAGGAAATCCTTTGGATCAAAACTTTCATGTTGGGCCTCTTATCGATACAGATGCGGTAAATGCGTATTTGGTAGCATTAGAAAAAGCGGTTGCTGAAGGAGGAAAAATTCTTGTTGAAGGCGGAGTTTTATCTGGCGACGGATACGAATCAGGATGTTATGTGCAGCCAGCAATCGTTGAAGCAGAGAATCATTTTACCATTGTGCAACACGAAACATTTGCGCCGATCTTATACATCATGAAGTATTCTGGCGGTGTTGAAAATGCAATCAAATTACAGAATGGCGTGCCGCAAGGATTATCCTCTGCAATTATGACAAATAGCTTGAAGGAAGCGGAAGCGTTTTTAGCGCAGCAAGGTTCGGATTGTGGCATTGCTAATGTAAATATCGGAACATCTGGTGCTGAAATTGGCGGTGCATTTGGTGGTGAGAAAGAAACTGGCGGAGGACGTGAATCTGGCTCTGATGCTTGGAAAGTATACATGCGCCGTCAAACAAATACGATCAATTATTCCGATAGTTTGCCTTTGGCGCAAGGAATTAAATTTGAATTGTAAAATACCATAACAGGCAGCTTCAAAGGCGCTCTGCTGTGATTTATTTAGTTTTTAAAAGTACAAAATAGTACGGGTTTTAAAATTCATTCAAATGTGAGATGCCGGGCGAATTGCTCGGCATTTTTTTATCTTAAAATTTGAAAAATAGATTTGTTCTTCTTAATTTGGCTATCCATAAAAAAATTCTATTATTATGAAATCTCTGCTATTAATCTTCGCAATTCAAACAACTTTTTCTGTTTACTCCCAAAAGATTAAAATCGATGATAATATCGCTTACGTGGATGGAATAGCTTGGGTAAAATATGAGAAAAAAAACATGGCGAATGAAGCTTCAGTGATGGGTCTAGAATCCCAAAGCGAGGAAATTTTTATATTGTATCAAAATTACGCTGATCCAAACAATATTTCAAAGGCAAACCCGGAAGGGAAAGTTAGATGGCTGGAAATAAATTTCCTAACGCTTGGGATTAAATGTGAAATAGCAAACGAAACGCACAAAGGTGTTGTTAAACTTCTTGCTGATAATAAAATATACAAGGATGGAGTATTAAATGCTGAAAACGCTGCTTTATTGGTTAAAAAGTATGGCACACGATTTTCGGATAACAGACTTAGAAACGGAAACGTGAACATTATTATTCAGAACTAATATTAAATCAGTTGGATTATTTTTCACAATCCTTCTACGTCTGTATATGTCAAAAATGAACGCTTCGTTAAATGGACTGAGTGCCTTTTCACATGCATACATGCTATTTAAACAATTGAAATTAATTAATAACCTGAGTGCGGTTATTCAAACTTTTGGAACCTCATGCCTTTAAATCAGATGAAATTATCGAAAGATTTCAGTATTCATTGAACCATAACAAAAAGATGTTCCAAGCGCTAAATTATTCACTTTCAACTTTTCACTAACTCTATTCTAGTATCGTTTTCTTCTGCTAAATCGGTCACAAATGCCGTTGCATCTGTTGTTCCAAACACTATTTCATTTGCCAGAACTTCGCTACATATATAGGTCATGTTTGCTTCAATAGCCTCTTGAATCCAAGCGGTTGATTCTATTTTTAAAACAATGCGATCTGTCACGTCTAATCCAGAATCTTTGCGTAAGTTTTGCACCCGATTGATTAATTCACGGGCAATTCCTTCTGCTTTTAATTCCTCGGAAATAGTGATGTCCAAGGCAACAGTTAAACCATTTTCGCTTGCTACCAGCCAACCCGGAATATCTTGCGCAGCGATTTCAAAATCGGTTATTTCTAGCAGAATTTTTTCACCGTCGATTTCAGTTTCCCATCCATTGTTTCCCTCGATTACTGAAATATCGTCGCTCGACAATTGTGCCACCTTAGCCGCAATGGCTTTCATTTGCTTGCCATATTTAGGACCAATCGTTTTGAAGTTTGGCTTAATGCTTTTTACCAACATACCATTTCCTTCTTCCAATAATTCCAGTTCTTTAACATTTACTTCCGAAAGAATTAAATCTTGGATGTGCAATAGATTGTCTGCGAAATTCTTGTTCAATACAGGAACCATGATTTTTTGTAAGGGCTGTCGCACGCGAATTTTTTCTTTCTTCCGCAAAGCTAAAACAAGAGAAGATGTCCGTTGCGCAATATCCATTTGGGATTCCAATGCTTCGTCGATCCAAGCTGCATTTACAATAGGAAAATCAACTAAATGTACAGATGTTGCAGTATACCTTTTAGAAACCATATTCAAATCACAGAACAATTGATCCATGAAAAATGGCGCTATTGGCGAACCAAGTATTGAAATAGTTTCCAAGCAGGTATATAAAGTCTGGTAAGCAGAAAGTTTATCTTTAGAATCATCGCTTTTCCAAAAACGACGTCGACACAACCGCACATACCAATTAGATAATTGATCGCTCACGAAATCTTGTATCAATCTTCCTGCCTTGGTCGGTTCATATTCTTCAAAAGAAGCATCCACTTCTTTAATAAGGGAATGTAATTTAGACAAAATCCAACGGTCAATCTCCGGTCTATCTTCTAAAGCAATTTCTTGTGCGGAATAATCAAAACCATCAATATTTGCGTACAAAGAAAAGAAGGAATACGTATTATAAAGCGTACCAAAAAACTTCCGTTGTACTTCAAGGATGCCTTCTTCGTCAAATTTTAAATTATCCCAAGGCTGCGCATTTGTTGTCATATACCAGCGTGTAGCATCTGGTCCATATTTTTCTAACGTTACAAATGGATCAACGGTATTGCCTAAACGCTTCGACATTTTTTGTCCATTTTTGTCTAGTACAAGTCCGTTGGAAATAACATTTTTATACGCAACGGAGTCAAAAACCATTGTTGCAATTGCGTGTAAAGTATAAAACCAACCACGTGTTTGATCTACTCCTTCTGCAATAAAATCGCCAGGATATCCTTCGTGGTTATCGATCAAATTTTTATTTTCAAAGGGATAATGCCATTGTGCATAAGGCATCGAGCCAGAGTCAAACCAAACATCAATCAAATCCGATTCGCGCTTCATTGGCTTTCCTGTTGGTGAAACAAGAATTATCGGATCCATGTAATTTTTATGTAAATCCACCAAGTCGTAATTTGCTTTCGACATATCGCCAACTTGGAACGCTTC
>JBEDAD010000302.1:0-21148 GCA_041177985.1 Bacteroidota bacterium
AAATGCGTCGCGATGAATCCGTGTTTTTAATGGGTGAAGAAGTTGCAGAATACAATGGTGCATACAAAGTTTCGCAAGGCATGCTAGATGAATTCGGTGCAAAAAGGGTAATTGACACCCCGATTGCTGAATTGGGTTTTGCTGGAATAGCTGTTGGAGCATCCATGAATGGTTTGCGACCAATTGTAGAATTCATGACATGGAATTTTGCAATTCTTGCAGCGGATCAGATCATAAATAGTGCAGCTAAGATGATGCAAATGTCAGGCGGACAATACTCTTGTCCTATCGTTTTTAGAGGTGGTAATGGAACGGCAGGTCAACTTGGCGCAACCCATTCACAATCCTTTGAAGCATTTTATGCCCACGTTCCAGGTTTGAAAGTTATTACACCATCTAATCCATACGATGCAAAAGGCTTATTGAAAGCGGCTATTCGCGACAACGATCCAGTTGTGTTTTTAGAATCAGAAAAAATGTACGGCGACAAAGGAGAAATTCCTGAAGGAGAATATATCATTCCGATTGGAGTAGCAGATGTTAAAAGAAAAGGAACTGACGTTACGATTGTAACTTTTGGAAAAATCATAAAAGTTGCTTTCGAAGCAGCAGATGTGTTAGAAAAAGAAGGTATCTCTGTTGAAGTAATCGACTTGAGAACTTTACGCCCTATCGATTACGCATGTGTTGTTGAATCTGTAAAGAAAACCAACCGATGTGTTGTGGTGGAAGAGTCTTGGCCATTAGCTTCTATTTCTTCTGAGATAGCATACCATTTGCAACGATATGCATTTGATTATCTAGATGCTCCAGTTATGCGTGTCACTCAAACAGATACTCCTTTTGCATTTTCGCCAACTTTGATTGAAGAAGCTTTACCAAATGTTGAAAGAATAGTTAAAGCAGTTAAAAGCACTTTATATAGAAACTAACGTATTCATAAAATGAGTTTTAGACTCCTACCGCTTTTGTTGGTAGGAGTTTTTTGTTTTGATAGAATTATAGCGTCACACTTTTCAGTATTTCATTGAAATGGTTAGAATATCTCCATTTTCTGCTTTTTAGATGAAGGTTACACATTCCAATTTTGGGGCTCTTTAGCTTTCATTTTGTAATTCAATTAAAGATGTAAACACTTAATTGTGAAAAAACTTGCTTTTTTTTTGCTCACTAGTTGGATTTTAAAATTAAATGGATATCTTTGCACCCCTCAAAGTGCGTTTGGGGTAATTATTTATTTTATAAAATTAAGAGTATTTTATGCCAACTATTCAACAGTTAGTTCGCAAAGGAAGAACAGCGGTAGTAAAGAAAAGCAAGTCTGCCGCACTTGATTCATGTCCACAGCGTAAAGGGGTATGTGTAAGAGTTTACACCACTACTCCAAAAAAACCGAACTCTGCTATGCGTAAAGTAGCAAGGGTGCGTTTAACCAATGGTAAAGAGGTTAATGCATACATCGGTGGTGAAGGTCACAACCTACAAGAACACTCCTTAGTGCTTGTTCGTGGCGGAAGAGTAAAAGATTTACCTGGGGTTCGTTACCACATCGTTCGTGGTGCGGAAGATACAGCCGGTGTAGAAGGAAGAACTCAACGTCGTTCTAAGTATGGAACAAAAAGACCTAAACAAAAATAATTAAAGCTTTTAAGACATGAGAAGAAGAAAAGCCAAAAAAATTGCGATACTACCAGATCCAAAGTTCAATGATGTTGTTGTAACAAAGTTTGTGAACAACCTAATGTACGATGGTAAAAAGAATTTAGCATTTAAAATATTCTACGAGGCAATTGAAATCGTAGACAAAAAAATCGAAGACCAAGAAGGTTTAGATGTGTGGAGAAAAGCATTAGAAAATGTAACTCCAGTTGTTGAGGTGCGTAGCCGTCGTGTAGGTGGTGCAACATTTCAAATACCAACACCCGTTCGTGAAGACAGAAAAGCTTCCCTTGCTATGAAATGGTTGATCGGATACTCTAGAAAGAGAAACGAGAAAACAATGGCTGGTAAATTAGCTTCTGAAATCATTGCTGCTTCGAAAGAAGAAGGCGCTGCATACAAAAAGAAAGAAGATACATTAAGAATGGCTGAGGCTAACAAAGCATTCTCACATTTTAGATTTTAAGTAACATGGCAAGAGATCTTAAATATACACGTAACATTGGAATTGCAGCTCATATTGATGCTGGTAAAACAACGACTACGGAACGTATTCTTTATTACGGAGGGGTGAGCCACAAAATTGGTGAAGTACACGATGGTGCTGCAACAATGGACTGGATGGAGCAAGAGCAAGAAAGAGGTATTACAATTACTTCTGCTGCAACAACTTTAGATTGGGTTTATAGAAAAAATAAATACCACGTTAATATTATTGATACACCGGGACACGTTGACTTTACAGTTGAGGTGAATCGTTCATTAAGAGTTCTAGACGGTTTGGTTTTCTTGTTTTCAGCAGTTGATGGTGTAGAGCCACAATCTGAAACAAACTGGCGTTTGGCAAATAACTACAATGTTCCAAGAATTGGTTTTGTTAACAAAATGGACCGATCAGGAGCAGATTTCCTTAACGTTTGCCGTCAGGTAAAGGAAATGTTAGGAAGCCATGCTTTGCCACTACAAATTCCAATTGGTGCTGAGGATGATTTTAAAGGTGTTATCGATTTGATCAACTTTAAAGGAATTGTTTGGAATGAGCATGATCAAGGAATGACGTTTCAAGAAGTTGAAATTCCAGCTGATATCCTAGAAGAAGCAACTGAATATAGAGAAAAACTATTAGAAGCAGTAGCAGAATTCAACGAAGAATTAATGGAGAAATATTTTGAGGATCCACAGTCTCTTACAGAAAGAGAAATTTTGGATGCCTTGAGACAAGCTACAATTACTGGTAAAGTTGTACCAATGATGTGTGGTACTGCATTTAAAAATAAAGGTGTTCAAGCAATGTTGGATATGGTAATGGAAATTCTTCCTTCGCCATTAGATGTTGAAGCAATTGTTGGTATCAATCCTAAAACAGAGGAGCCAGCTTCGCGTCAGCCTTCATTTGATGAGCCATTCGCAGGTTTAGCTTTTAAAATCGCAACAGATCCATTTGTTGGTCGTTTGTGTTTTGTCCGAGCATACTCAGGTAAATTACCTGCAGGTTCTTACGTTTACAATACTCGTTCAGGTCAAAAAGAACGTATTTCTCGTATTTTCCAAATGCACGCAAACAAGCAAAATCAGATTGATGAATTAGGAGCTGGTGATATTGCTGCAGTTGTTGGATTTAAGGACATTCGTACAGGTGATACACTTTGTGCAGAAGGTTTCCCAATTGTTTTAGAATCAATGGATTTCCCAGATCCAGTTATCGGGGTTGCAATTGAGCCTAAGACGCAAGCAGATATGGATAGACTTTCAACAGGTTTATCAAAATTAGCTGAAGAAGATCCTACTTTCCGTGTAAATACAGACGAAGAGTCAGGACAAACAATCATTTCTGGAATGGGTGAGCTTCACCTTGAAATCATTATTGATCGTTTGAAACGTGAGTTTAAAGTGGAAGTTAATCAAGGAGCTCCTCAGGTAACGTATAGAGAAGATATTACAGCTTCTGTAAATCACCGTGAGATCTACAAGAAACAATCGGGTGGACGTGGTAAATTTGCGGATATCGTTGTTAAAATTTCTCCACAAGATAATTCAGAGAAAACAGGATTAGAATTCGTTAACTCTATCAAAGGCGGTAATATTCCACGTGAATTTATTCCTTCAGTAGAAAAAGGATTCAAAGAATCAATGAAAAATGGTATTTTGGCAGGTTACCCTGTTGAAGCTATGAAAGTTGAATTGTTAGATGGTTCATTCCATGCTGTCGATTCAGATTCATTGTCTTTCGAATTAGCAGCTAAGATGGCATATCGTGCAGCTTTGAAAAACTGTAAACCTATTTTGTTGGAGCCAATAATGAAATTGGAAGTAATTACTCCTGAAGAAAATATGGGTGATATCGTTGGTGATTTAAATCGTCGAAGAGGATTAATGAAAGGTATGGATGATAAAAATGGAGCTAAAGTTCTTAAGGCTGATGTTCCTTTATCTGAAATGTTTGGATACGTTACGCAATTGCGAACAATGTCTTCTGGTCGTGCAACTTCAACCATGGAATTCTCACATTTTGCAGAAGCTCCGAAGAATGTTGCTGAAGCGGTTGCTTCAAAAAATTAATGGTAAAAATTCAGCTAAAATAAACAAGTAGATGAGCCAAAAAATAAGAATAAAATTAAAATCATACGATCACAATTTAGTAGACAAATCTGCTGAGAAAATCGTAAAAACTGTTAAGGCGACTGGAGCAGTTGTTAGTGGACCAATTCCATTACCAACACACAAGCGTATCTATACAGTATTGAAGTCTCCACACGTTAACAAGAAAGCGCGTGAGCAGTTTGAATTGTGTTCATATAAGAGATTATTAGATATTTACAGTTCTTCTGCGAAGACTGTAGATGCACTAATGAGATTAGAGTTGCCTAGTGGGGTTGACGTTGAAATTAAAGTTTAATAATTTAATAGTTAAAGTATGCCAGGAATAATTGGTAGAAAAGTCGGAATGACTAGCATCTACAGTGCCGAGGGTAAAGCAATGCCATGCACAGTTATAGAAGCAGGTCCTTGTGTCGTAACTCAGGTTAAGACGCAAGACAGAGATGGTTACGAGGCAGTTCAATTGGGATTTGGAGACCGAAAGGAAAAAAATACTCCAAATGCATTGAAAGGTCACTTTAAAAAAGCAAACACAGCTCCAAAGGCTAAGTTGGTTGAATTTAAAGGTTTCGATAACGTAAATCTTGGAGACCTGGTTGACGTGAATCTCTTCGAAGAAGGGGAATTCGTTAGTATAGTAGGAACATCGAAAGGAAAAGGTTTCCAAGGGGTTGTTAGACGACACGGTTTTGCCGGAGTTGGACAAGCAACACACGGACAACACAACCGTCTTCGTGCTCCAGGTTCAATTGGTGCATGTTCTTATCCTGCGCGCGTATTCAAAGGTATGAGAATGGGCGGTCAAATGGGTAACACACGTGTTGTGATGGAAAACCTGGTAGTTTTAAAGGTTCTTGCTGATAAGAATTTAATCGTGGTGAAAGGATCAATTCCTGGATCTAAAGGTTCAACCGTAACAATTTTGAAGTAATGGAAGTAAAAGTATTTGACGCGAAAGGAAAAGCTACTTCAAAAAAGGTAACGCTTTCAGATTCAGTTTTCGGAATTGAACCAAATAATCATGCTATCTATTTAGATGTTAAGCAACACTTGGCAAATCGTCGTCAAGGAACGCACAAAGCTAAAGAAAGAGCTGAAATTTCTGGTTCTACAAGAAAAATCAAAAAACAAAAAGGAACAGGTGGTGCTCGTGCTGGTAGTATCAAGTCAGGAACACGTGTTGGTGGTGGTCGAATTTTCGGACCAAGACCAAGAAACTACCATTTTAAGTTAAATATCAAGTTAAAAAGATTGGCTAGAAAATCAGCTTTTTCTTATAAAGCACAAAGTGAGTCTATCATGGTGCTTGAGGATCTTCAATTTGATGCAGCGAAAACAAAAGATTTTAAATCTTTATTGGCAGCTTTGAAACTTGAAAACGAAAAAGTTTTGATGATTTTAGGAGATAAAAATGACAATGTTTACTTGTCTTCACGAAACTTAGGTAGAGTTAAGGTTGTTACCGCTGATTCAGTTAATACATATGATGTATTAAATGCGAAAAAAGTGGTAATGGCAGAAAGTTCAATTGAAGTAATCGAAAAGATTTTAAACTAATTGATTATGAAAGATATTATTAAAAAGCCAATTATTACAGAAAAAGCAACTGGTACAAGTGAGAAATTTAATCGCTTTACTTTTGCAGTTGATAAAAAGGCAAATAAAATAGAAATTAAAAAAGCTGTCGAGAAAATGTACGGGGTAAGTATTACCGAAGTTCGTACAATGAATTATGGCGGTGGTAAATCCTCTGTTAAATTTACTAACAAAGGTATCGTTGAGCAACCAAGTAAACAATGGAAAAAAGCTATTGTTACTGTTGCAGATGGAGAAACGATCGATTTATTTAATAATTTTTAAGCGTTGACTTATGAGTCTTAAAAAATTCAAGCCTATTACTCCAGGGCAAAGACACAAGATCAATAGTGATTATTCTGAAATCACAACAAATGTTCCTGAAAAGAGCCTTGTTGCGCCGATGAAGAAATCTGGAGGTCGAAACAATGACGGTAGAATGACCATGCGTTACATGGGTGGAGGTCACAAACAAAGATACCGAATCATTGATTTTAAAAGAGACAAGCACGATGTGCCTGGTACAGTTAAAGAGATTGAATACGATCCAAACCGTACAGCGCATATTGCATTGTTATTTTATGCAGATGGTGAAAAGCGTTACATTATTGCTCCTAACGGATTGAAAGTTGGGGATGTTGTAGTCGCAGGAACAACTGCTGCACCAAATGTTGGAAATGCACTTTTCTTAAGTGATATTCCTCTTGGTACTGTAATTCATAATATTGAATTAAAACCTGGTAAAGGTGGTGCTATTGCTCGTGGAGCAGGTACTTACGCTCAATTGAACGCTCGTGATGGTCGTTATGCAATTGTTAAAATGCCTTCTGGTGAAACTAGAATGATTTTAACAACATGTATGGCTACTATCGGGTCTGTATCAAATTCTGAACACAACTTAGTAGTTTCTGGTAAAGCTGGACGCTCTCGTTGGTTAGGTCGTCGTCCGCGTGTACGTGGTGTAGTTATGAATCCAGTCGATCACCCAATGGGTGGTGGTGAAGGTAAAAACTCAGGAGGACACCCTCGTTCACGTAATAGTATTCCAGCAAAAGGATACAAAACACGTGATAAGAAGAAGTATTCAGATAAGTTTATCATCGAAAGAAGAAAAAAATAAGTAAGATATGAGTCGTTCGTTGAAAAAACCACCTTTTGTACATTACAAGTTAATGAAACGAGTGGATGATGCGCAAGCATCAAGTAGCAAAGCTGTGATCAAAACATGGTCGCGTGCTTCAACTATAACTCCTGATTTCGTAGGGTTAACGTTTGCTGTACACAATGGTAACAAGTTTATTCCAGTTTTCGTAAGTGAAAATATGGTCGGACACAAGTTAGGTGAATTTTCACCTACTCGTAATTTCCGTGGCCATGGAGGGAATAAAAAGGATAAGAAAAGATAATTTTTAATACCAAAGTCATGGGTGCTAGAAAGAGATTAAGAGCTGAAAATATAAAATTGGAGAAAACAACGTTAGCAATGGCGCGTTTGAATGATTCACCAATTGCTCCAAGAAAGATGAGATTAGTTGCAGATCTTGTAAGGGGAGTAGAAGTTAACAAGGCTCTGAATATATTGCAACATAATTCAAAAGATGCCTCTACAAGTTTAGGTAAGCTATTGCGTTCAGCAATTGCAAACTGGGAACAAAAGAACGAAGGTAAAAGTATTGAAGAAGAGACATTAGTAGTAAGATCAATTGAAGTTGGTGGCGGTGCAATGTTGAAAAGAATTCAAGCTGCACCTCAAGGTAGAGCGCATAGAGTAAGAAAAAGATCCAATCACGTTACTGTGGTTGTTGATGGAACAAAATAAGTTAGGATAAAATGGGACAAAAAACAAATCCAATAGGAAATAGGCTTGGTTTCATCCACGGGTGGGAGTCTAACTGGTATGGTGGTAAAAATTACAAAGATAAAATCGTTGAAGACGATCAAATTCGTAAATACCTAAATGCACGTTTATCCAAAGCTAGTATCGCGAAAATTATTATCGAGAGAACGTTGAAACTTGTTACAGTTACAATCAACACTGCTCGACCGGGTGTTATAATCGGTAAGGGAGGACAAGAAGTTGACAAACTGAAAGAAGAGTTAAAAAAATTAACGAAAAAAGAAATTCAAATCAATATATTTGAGGTTAAACGTCCTGAATTGGATGCTCGATTGGTTTCGGATGGTATCGCTCGTCAATTAGAGGCTCGTATTTCTTTCAGAAGAGCAATCAAAATGTCTATTGCCAGTACAATGCGAATGGGAGCGGAAGGAATCAAAGTTAAGATTTCTGGACGTTTGAATGGTGCTGAAATGGCACGTTCGGAAATGTACAAAGATGGTAGAACACCGTTGCATACTTTTAGAGCGGATATCGATTACGCAGTTTCTGAGGCACATACAACTTATGGCCGTTTAGGTATCAAAGTTTGGATATGTAAAGGAGAAGTGTACGGTAAACGTGATCTTTCTCCAAATATTGGAATGGCTGCACAAGCTGCAAAAGCTGGCGCTGGACCTGGTGGACAGAGAAAGCCAATGGGAGCTAAGAGAAAGAAAAAATAATTAGGATAGTAAAATTTATAAAAAATGTTACAGCCAAAAAGAACCAAATTTAGAAGAGTTCAAAAAAGTCGAAACACTGGAATGGCCCACAGAGGTAGTACCATTGCTTTCGGTTCTTTCGGACTAAAAACATTGGAGCCTGGATGGATTACATCTCGCCAAATTGAAGCTTCTCGTATCGCCGTTACTCGATACATGAAGCGTGAAGGAAAGGTGTGGATTCGAATCTTCCCGGACAAGCCGGTTACCTCAAAGCCAGCTGAAGTTCGTATGGGTAAAGGTAAAGGAGCTCCAAGTCACTGGGTAGCAGTAGTTAAACCAGGCCGAATCATGTTTGAAGCGGATGGTGTGTCTTACGAAATCGCAAAAGAAGCGTTGCGTTTGGCAGCTCAAAAGTTACCTGTGAAATGTAAGTTCGTTGTTCGCAACGACTATGTTATACCAGAGAAATAGTATTTAATATGAAGCAGCAAGAAATCACAAAACTTTCAGTAGAAGACGTAAAGAGTCGTCTAGCAGACTTTTCTGAACAACTATCGAAAATGAAATTGACGCACAGTGTGGCGCCAATGGAAAATCCAATTCAAATTCGAATGGTCAGAAAAACAATCGCTAGATTGCATACTGAATTGACTAAACGTGAAGCACAGGCTTAGTTGCTTGTTTAAAAAAGGAGATTAGCTTGACATGGAAAAGCGTAATTTAAGAAAAGAACGAGTTGGGGTCGTTACTAGCGACAAAATGCAGAAATCAATTGTAGTTTCTGTGGAACGTAAAGTAAAACACCCAAAGTATGGTAAGTTTGTGAAAAAAACTACTAAATTCGTAGCCCACGATGAAAAAGACGATTGTAACGTAGGTGACATCGTAAAAATCATGGAAACACGGCCTTTGAGTAAATCAAAGAACTGGAGATTAGTAGAAATTATCGAAAGAGCTAAATAATTTTGAGTAATGATACAAACAGAATCTAGACTTGGCGTAGCAGACAACTCAGGAGCGAAAACAGTTTTGGTAATCCGCGTTTTAGGCGGTACAAGACGACGTTATGCTTCGGTTGGCGATAAAATCGTTGTTGCTGTCAAGAGTGCAATGCCCTCTGGTGCCGTCAAAAAGGGAACGGTAGCCAAGGCTGTAATAGTAAGAACAAAAAAAGAAGTACGTCGCGCAGATGGTTCTTACATTCGTTTTGATGATAATGCTTGCGTTATCTTGAATCAAGCGGGTGAGATGAGAGGAACACGAATTTTCGGACCAGTTGCTCGTGAGCTTCGTGAAAATAACTTTATGAAAGTTGTTTCACTTGCTCCAGAAGTACTTTAAATTAGTTGAAGTTATGCAACAGAAATTACACATTAAAGTAGGTGACACAGTTAAGATTATTAGCGGTGAATCTAGAGGTCAGGAAGGGAAAATCCTTTCGATTGACAGAAAAAAAATGCGTGCAATTGTAGAAGCTGTGAATTTAGTTAAAAAACACGCTAAACCAAGTGCTGCAGACCCTCAAGGTGGAATTGTGGAGAAAGAAGCAGGAATCCATATTTCAAACCTTATGATCGTTTCAAAAGGACAAGCTACGCGCATTGGCCGTAAAATGAACGATGCAGGAAAATTAGTTCGTTATTCAAAAAAATCAGGGGAGGAAATTAAGTAATGAGTTATTCACCAAGACTTAAGGAAATGTACAATGCGGAAATAATTCCTGCATTGACAGAAAAGTTCGGGTACAAAACAGTTATGAGAGTACCAAAACTTGAAAAAATTGTATTGAGCCAAGGAATGGGAGAGGCAGTTGCGGACAAAAAGTTAATAGATAATGCAGTAGCAGATTTATCAAGAATCGCCGGTCAAAAAGCGATTACGACAATCTCTAAAAAAGATATCTCTAACTTTAAACTTCGTAAAGGAATGCCCATTGGAACAAAAGTAACGTTAAGAGGAGAAAAGATGTATGACTTCTTGGATCGTCTTATTTCAGTTGCTTTACCAAGAACGCGTGACTTCCGTGGAATCAATCCGAAAGGATTTGATGGAAGAGGAAACTTTAACCTAGGAGTTAAAGAACACATCATATTTCCAGAAATTGATATCGATAAAGTTAGTCGTATTCTAGGTATGGATATTACATTTGTTACCTCTGCGGATAGTGATGAAGAAGGAATGGCATTGTTAGATGCATTTGGTTTCCCATTTATTAAAAAATAAGTAGAGATGGCAAAAGAATCGATGAAAGCGCGTGAGCGCAAAAGAGAAAAAATGGTTGTAAGATATGCTAAGAAGCGTGAAGAGTTGACAAAAGTTTTAAAGTCAACAGATACTTCTGAGGATGTTCAATCAGCTAAATGGGATGCAATGATGGCATTGCAAAAATTGCCTGCAAATTCTTCTAAAATACGTATGCACAACCGTTGTGGTTTGACAGGTAGACCTAGAGGATATATGCGACAGTTTGGTCTTTCAAGGGTAACATTCCGTGAAATGGCGCTGTCTGGTAAAATCCCAGGAGTTAAGAAAGCAAGTTGGTAATTTAAAGAAAAGTAGGTAATTATGAATACAGATCCTATAGCAGATTTTCTAACCCGCATCCGAAATGGAAGTGCGGCTGGTTTGAAAATGGTAGAGATTCCTGGATCGAATGTGAAGCGTGCAATGACACAAATTTTATTCGATCAAGGGTATATTACAAATTACAAGTTTGAAGAAGACGATAAACAAGGAGTTATCAAAATCGCTTTAAAATACAATCCTTCAACGAAGGTTCCTGCAATTACGAAATTGCAAAGAGCTTCCCGTCCAGGATTGCGTAAATATAGCAGTTCTGCTGTTATGCCACGTGTATTAAACGGTTTGGGAATAGCAATTGTTTCTACTTCAAAGGGTGTAATTACAGATAAAGAAGCAAGAAAAGAAAACGTCGGTGGAGAAGTTCTTTGCTACGTATATTAATTAAAGAAGAGTTAAAAATGTCAAGGATAGGTAAATCCCCAGTTAACATCCCGAGTGGAGTAGACGTAAAGTTAAACGGTACAAATGTATCGGTTAAGGGTCCTAAAGGCGAGTTGTTCCAAGAAATAGATTCTTGTGTAACATTAAGCATGGAGGACAATATTATAACTTTCAGCCGCGAATCAGATGCACCAAATCATCGTGCTAAGCATGGTTTATACCGTGCTTTAGTTCAAAACATGATAGTAGGTGTATCGGAAGGGTACAAGAAGGAATTAGAAGTAATCGGTGTAGGTTATCGTGCAACTGCAACTGGACAACAGTTGGAGATGTCATTAGGCTATTCTCATGCGATTATTTTAGAAGTTCCTCAAGCAATTAAAGTATCTGCAGACACCCAAAAGGGTAAAGCGCCGGTTGTTACATTAGAATCACACGATAAACAACTTTTAGGCCAGGTAGCTGCTAAAATTCGTTCCCTTCGTAAACCAGAACCTTACAAAGGTAAAGGTGTACGTTTCTTGGGTGAGGACGTTAGAAGAAAAGCTGGTAAATCTGCAGGTAAAAAATAATAGTTAAAGTTATGGCATTCAGTAAAATTAACAGAAGAGCAAAAATTAAAAGAAGAATCAGAAAAAGAATTTCTGGTACTTCAAAGGTGCCTCGCCTTTCTGTATTCCGGAGTAACAAACAAATCTACGCACAGTTGATTGATGATACTAACGGTGTAACATTGGCATCCGCTTCTTCATACAAAAACAAAGCTGTTGAGAACAAGAATAAGTCTGAACAAGCTGCCGTAATTGGTAAAGAAGTAGCAGAAAAAGCATTAAAAGCAGGAATCGAAACTATTGTGTTTGATCGCAATGGTTATCTTTACCATGGTAGAGTTAAATCATTAGCGGACTCAGCTCGAGTTGGCGGTTTAAAATTTTAAGAAATGGCAGCACAAGTATTTAATAGAGTAAAATCTGCAGATATAGAGTTAAAGGACAAACTTGTTTCTATAAACCGTGTTACCAAAGTAACAAAAGGTGGACGTACATTTAGTTTCTCTGCTATTGTTGTAGTAGGTGACGAACATGGTGTCGTTGGACATGGTTTGGGTAAAGCAAAAGAAGTTACTGAAGCAATTACAAAAGGAATTGATGATGCAAAGAAAAATTTGATCAAAGTTCCAATTTTAAGAGGTACAGTTCCCCATACTCAAAAAGGAAAATTCGGTGGTGCACAAGTGTTACTTAAACCAGCTTCTGATGGTACAGGTGTTATCGCAGGTGGTGCGATGCGTGCAGTATTAGAAAGCGTAGGTATACATAATGTATTGGCTAAATCCCAAGGGTCTTCGAATCCGCACAATGTTGTAAAAGCGACAATTGACGCTCTTTCCAAAATGAGAGATGCTGTAGCAGTTGCTAAGCAACGTGGAATCACACTGGACAAAGTTTTTAACGGTTAATAGATAAATCAGATGGCTACAATTAAAATAAAGCAAGTAAGAAGCGCTATTAGACGTCCAGCAGATCAGAAAGCTACGCTTATTGCGTTAGGATTTAAGAAACTGAATCAAGTTGTTGAAAAAGAAGCAACACCTCAGATTCTTGGAATGGTTAAGAAAGTACAGCATCTATTAGAGGTTGTTGAGTAAAACTTATAAATCGAATTAAAATGAATTTACATAATTTAACTCCAGCAAAAGGTTCTGTTAAGAGTGATAAAAGAATTGCACGTGGTCAGGGTTCTGGCCGAGGTGGAACTTCTACTCGTGGACACAAAGGAGCGAAATCCAGATCAGGTTATAAAACTAAGATAGGATTTGAAGGTGGGCAGATGCCACTTCAACGTAGAGTACCAAAATTTGGTTTTAAAAACATAAACCGAGTAGAGTATAAAGCAATTAATTTGGATATTATTCAATCGTTAATTGATCGTAAAAATATTTCAGAAATAACTCCTGAAGTTTTACGTGACAACGGTTTAGTATCAAGAAACGAACTTGTTAAAATTTTAGGAAGAGGCGAGTTAAAATCTAAGATTAATGTTACTGCTCACAAGTTTTCGGATTCAGCTAAAACTGTTATCGAAGGACAAGGTGGGAATTGTTCGGAAATCTAATTAACTTTGCCAACATTTTTCTAAAATGAAACGTTTTATACAAAATATTAAAAACATCTGGAAAGTTGAAGAATTAAGAAAAAGAATCCTTTTGACTCTTGGCTTAATTCTCATTTACCGCGTGGGTTCGTTCGTTATTTTACCTGGTGTAAATTATACTGCGTTAATGAATGCCAAAGCAAGTGGTGGTCAGAATACCCTAGAGACATTATTGTCTCTGTTTTCGGGTGGCGGATTTACCAATGCTTCGGTTATGGCACTAGGAATAATGCCATATATTAGCGCGTCCATCATTATGCAATTGTTAGGCATGGCTGTTCCAGCTGTTCAAAAAATGCAAAATGAAGGGGAATCTGGAAGAAAGCGAATAAATAACTTCACGAGAATTCTTACGATAGTTATTTGTGCACTTCAGGCGCCAAGTTACCTTACACTGTATGTTGAATCTAAAGGTGCAATGCCGCTAGATGCTTCAACATTTTGGTGGATCCAAACAATTCTTGTTTTAATAGCAGGATCTATGTTTGCTGTTTGGCTTGGTGAACGAATTACAGATAAGGGTATCGGAAATGGTATTTCTCTGCTAATTACAGTAGGAATCTTAGCTAGACTTCCAGAAGCCTTTACTGCAGAGTTTGGTTTCGCAGTAGGTTCAGGTAACTTGATTAAAATTGTGCTTGAAATAGTAGCATTCATGCTTGTTGTAATGGGAACAATTTTAATTGTTCAAGGTGTTCGAAAGATTCCTCTAAATACAGCAAAACGTGTTGTGGGTGCTAGAGCAGTTGACGAGCAAGGTGCAAGAAACTATTTGCCTATAAAAGTAAATGCAAGCGGTGTTATGCCAATTATATTTGCTCAGGCAATCATGACAATTCCAGTAATGTTATTTGCCGGTGCTGCTGCAGAAGGTGGAAGTTTTATCACAAGAACACTTGGTGATATTTACGGTGTTAGTTACAATGTTCTTTTAGGCGTATTAATAATCGTGTTTACTTATTTCTATACGGCTATTATGATTAACCCAAGAAAAATTGCTGATGATCTAAAAAGAAGCGGCGGTTTTATTCCTGGAGTACGTCCTGGCGAAGAAACAGCTGAATACATTGATTCACTAGTTTCAAGAATAACGTTCCCAGGTTCTTTGTTCTTAGCAATAATTGCTATTTTGCCTGCAATCGCTAAAATTGCTGGTGTGAATGATGCTTTTGCAATGTTCTTTGGTGGAACATCACTTTTAATTATGGTAGGTGTTGTCTTAGACACTTTACAGCAAATAGAATCGTATTTGTTAAACCGTCATATGGATGGTTTAATGGAAGGTACGCGTGTGAAGGGAAGACGTACAGCAAATGAATTATCCGGGTTTTAAATATGGCAAAACAAGCATCAATTGAGCAAGACGGTGTGATCATAGAAGCACTTTCGAACGCTATGTTTCGTGTAGAGCTTGAAAATGGTCATATTTTGACTGCCCACATATCAGGAAAAATGAGAATGTTCTACATTAAAATTCTTCCTGGTGATAGAGTAAAGGTAGAGATGTCTCCTTATGATTTGACAAAAGGGAGAATATCTTTTAGATATAAATAGGATAATACCTAAAATACAAAGAAAAGATGAAAGTTAGAGCATCAGTTAAAAAACGATCTGCAGATTGCAAAATCGTTAAGAGAAAAGGAAGAGTTTATGTGATTAATAAGAAGAATCCAAAACTTAAACAAAGACAAGGGTAATATTATAGATTATGGCACGTATAGCAGGTATAGATTTACCAAAAAACAAAAGAGGTGTAATCGGTTTGACTTACATTTTCGGAATCGGAAAGAGCACTTCAAGTAAAATATTGAAGGACAATGGAATTGATGAGAACATCAAAGTTCTAGATTGGAATGATGACCATTTAGCAGCTATCCGAAATTCAATCAATGAAATCAAAACAGAAGGTCAACTTCGTTCTGAAATTCAATTAAACATCAAGCGTTTGATGGATATTGGTTGTCAAAGAGGAATTCGTCACCGTTCTGGTTTACCATTAAGAGGTCAACGCACGAAAAACAATTCTCGTACGAGAAAAGGTAGAAGAAAAACAGTTGCGAATAAGAAAAAAGCAACTAAATAAGAAAACGCATAACGTTTTATGAGATCGAGCGTTAGCGCATTTAAGCGTTACGATGGATCAAGTGAAAAGTTAGTGCAGCTTACTTAAATTAAAATAAATAATGGCAAAGTCAAATCAAAAAAAGAAGAAGATCGTCAAAGTTGAGGCTGTTGGTGAAGCGCACATTCAAGCTACCTTCAATAACATCATTATCTCTTTGACTAACAATGCAGGTCAAGTAATATCTTGGTCATCAGCAGGAAAAATGGGCTTTAAAGGTTCTAAAAAGAACACACCTTATGCTGCACAAGTTTCCGCAGAGGACGCAGCAAAAGAAGCACATGACTTCGGATTACGTAAAGTAAAAGTTTTCGTTAAAGGACCAGGAGCAGGTCGAGAGTCTGCAATACGTTCTTTACACAATGCAGGAATTGAAGTTACTGAAATTGTTGATGTTACTCCACTTCCGCACAATGGGTGTCGTCCACCGAAAAGACGTAGAGTTTAGTAAATTAATTAATAAAAAGAGCAATTCGATTATCGAAGGAAAGCCTTAATTCATAGTCGCTCTTTTAAATAAATCAAAAATGGCAAGATATACAGGTCCAAAATCAAAAATCGCACGTCGTTTCAGAGATCCAATCTTTGGTCCAGACAAAGCGTTAGACAGAAGAGCTTACGGTCCGGGACAACATGGTCCCAACAAAAGACGTGGTGGAAAACAGTCTGAGTATTCAATCCAATTAGGAGAGAAACAAAAAGCAAAGTATACTTACGGAATTTTAGAACGTCAGTTCTCTAATTTGTTCGAGAAAGCTTCACGTATGAAAGGAATTACAGGTGAAAACTTGTTGCAATTATGTGAATCAAGATTGGACAACACCGTATTTAGATTAGGAGTTGCTCCTACAAGGAGCGCAGCGCGTCAGTTAGTATCACACCGTCACATTACAGTAAACGGGGAATTGGTAAATATTCCTTCTTACACTTTAAAAATTGGTGATGTTGTTGGTGTTCGTGAGAAATCAAAATCACTCGAAACTATTTCTTCTTCTTTGTCTACAAGCAAAAAGAAGTACGATTGGTTAGATTGGAACGCATCCGAAATGGCAGGTAAAATGTTGAGTATCCCATCAAGAGATATGATTCCTGAAAACATCAAAGAGCAGTTAATAGTCGAATTATATTCTAAATAATAAATAAGCATTAACATGGCAATTCTAGACTTCCAAAAGCCTGACAAGGTTATCATGATTCAGTCCGATGAGCATCACGGACAGTTTGAATTCCGCCCGCTTGAGCCAGGTTATGGTATCACAGTTGGAAATTCCTTACGACGTATTTTGCTTTCTTCTTTGGAAGGATTCGCGATTTCATCTGTTCGTATTGAAGGTGCAGATCATGAATTTACTACAATTAAAGGTGTGGTAGAAGATGTAACAGAAATTATACTAAACTTAAAGCAAGTTCGATTTAAACAACAAATCGAAGGAACGGATAGTGAAACTGTAGTTATTTCTGTTTCTGGACAAGATAAATTAACGGCAGGTGATATAGGTAAATTTACTTCTGCTTTTCAAGTTCTTAATTCAGATTTAGTTATCTGTAATATGGATGCTTCAGTGAAATTAGAAATTGAATTGACAATTACTAAGGGACGAGGTTATGTACCTGCTGAAGAAAACAAAATTAATGGTGTGCCTTTCGGAACAATTTTTATTGATTCTATTTATACACCGATTAAGAATGTTAAATATGCGATTGAAAACTATCGTGTTGAACAAAAAACGGATTACGAAAAGTTAGTTCTTGATATCACTTCTGATGGATCAGTTCATCCTAAAGAGGCATTAAAGGAAGCAGCTAAGATTTTGATTCACCATTTCATGTTGTTCTCAGATGAGAGAATTACCTTGGACAGTGAAGTAAAAGCTGAAACTGAAGAATTTGACGAAACTTCGTTGCACATGCGTCAATTGTTGAAAACAAAGTTAGTAGACATGGATTTATCTGTTAGAGCATTGAATTGCTTGAAAGCAGCGGATGTAGAAACACTTGGTGATTTAGTTTCATATAACAAAAATGACCTTTTGAAATTCAGAAATTTTGGTAAGAAATCTCTTACTGAATTGGAAGACCTTGTAGATAATAAAGGACTTACTTTTGGAATGAATGTTTCTAAGTATAAATTAGATAAAGATTAGGAATCGAATAATATTTTGAGATGAGACACGGTAATAAAGTAAATAAATTAGGTAGAAAATCAGCGCATAGAAAAGCAATGCTATCTAATATGGCTTGTTCTCTTATTCAGCATAAAAGCATCAACACTACTTTAGCGAAAGCAAAAGCGTTGAGAGGATATGTAGAGCCATTGTTAACCAAGTCTAAAACAGATTCAACTCACTCGAGAAGAACTGTATTTAGTTACTTGCAAAACAAAGAAATAGTTTCTGAATTGTTCAGAGATGTAGCTCCAAAAATTGCTACAAGAGACGGTGGTTACACACGAATAATCAGAACTGGTTATCGTTTGGGTGACAACGCTGAAATGTGTATGATTGAGTTGGTTGATTTCAATGCTATCTATACAAATGAAAAAGCGAAGAAAACAACGCGTCGTTCTAAGCGTGCTGGTGGTAAAAAAGAAGATGAAACTACTGTTGTGGATACTATCGTATCTGAAGACGTAGTGGAGAATGAAGTTGCAACCGAAACAGAAGAACCAACAACCGAAGCAGAAGAAAATACTTCTTCCGACGAGGAGACAGAAGTGAAATAATTTATTTCGATTCAAATATTTTAGGGTAGTGGAAACATTACCCTTTTTTTATGCGCAAGAGTTTCTTCCTTTCAAGATGAAACCCTAACTTTGTCAAAATTATTTAAATGGAAAATAGATTATCCGCAGTTTTAGTTTTGGCAGATGGTACAGCCTTTCACGGTGTTGCAATAGGGAAAATTGGCACTGCGACTGGAGAAATCGCATTCAATACCGGGATGACTGGTTACCAAGAAGTATTTACAGATCCATCTTATTTTGGTCAAATTCTCATCATGACGACTGCGCATATTGGAAATTATGGCGTACATGAGGATGAGATTGAATCAGAATCAATGAAAATTGCCGGTTTAGTGACTAAAAATTTCTCCGAAATCTATTCTAGAACATCCGCAAAAGGATCATTAGAGAATTTTATGCAAGAAAGTGAAACGGTTGGAATATCAGATATCGATACGCGAGCACTTGTTAGACATATCAGAAGCAAAGGTGCAATGAATGCAATTATCTCTTCTGAAAATTTAAATATTGAAGAATTAAAAGAATTATTGGCAGAATCGCCTTCCATGGATGGTTTAGAGTTATCTTCTAAAGTGTCAACGCGCGAAGCGTACGAAATGATACCTGAAAATTCTATTTTGAGAGTAGCATTAATTGATTTTGGTGTGAAGAAAAATATCATTCGCTGTTTAGTTGAACGAGGTTGCCATGTTAAAGTATTTCCTGAAAACACTTCAAAAAGCGATTTAGATAGTTTTAATCCAGATGGTTACATGTTGTCGAATGGACCAGGTGACCCATCTTCCATGCCGAATGCAATAAATTTAGTGAAGGAATTAGTCAATTCTGAAACGCCAATATTTGGTATTTGTCTAGGGCATCAAATATTAGGTTTAAGTCAAGGTTTGAAGACAGAAAAAATGTTCAATGGTCACCGTGGAATTAACCACCCAGTTTTGAATTTAAAAACAGGAAAAGGTGAAATAACATCTCAAAATCATGGTTTTGTGATTTCCAAGGAGAGTATGAATCAAAATAAATCGGTAGTTGTTACCCATAAACACTTGAATGACGATACGATTGCTGGAATTGAATTGCTTGGGAAGCCTGTTTTTTCTGTACAATACCATCCTGAAGCGTCTGCTGGTCCGCACGATTCTCGCTACTTATTCGATCAATTTATTCAACTAATGAATGAACATAAATTATGAGTTATATAGTTAAAGTATTTGCAAGACAAATTTTGGATTCAAGAGGAAATCCAACTGTAGAAGTGGATGTATACACAAAAAACGGTGTTGTTGGTAGAGCAGCGGTACCGTCTGGAGCATCAACTGGAATTCATGAAGCGGTAGAATTACGAGATAACGATTCAACAAGATTTCTGGGAAAAGGAGTTCTGGAAGCAGTTAATAATGTAAATACCTTAATTAACGACGCGCTACATGGCATGAATATTTTCGATCAGAAAGCTATTGATACGCATATGATTCGGATGGACAATACAGCTAATAAATCAAAGCTTGGTGCAAATGCAATATTAGGTGTTTCTATGGCAGTTGCTAAGGCAGCGGCGCAAGAATCTGGATTAAGTTTGTATAAATATATTGGCGGAGTAGGAGCTGTAACGATGCCGATTCCGATGATGAATATTTTGAATGGTGGCTCTCATGCGGATAATTTGATAGATATTCAAGAATTTATGGTTATGCCAGTTGGTGCTGAATCTTTTTCTGAAGGTCTCAGATGGGGAACGGAAGTTTTTCACCACTTGAAAAATGTACTGAAATCAAAAGGATTGTCCACAAATGTTGGGGATGAAGGCGGTTTTGCTCCAAATTTAGGTTCCAATGAAGAGGCACTTCAAGTAGTTTTGGAAGCAATCGAAAAAGCCGGATTTATTCCAGGTGAAGATATGTTTATTGCCTTGGATGCGGCATCTTCTGAATTTTATAACGAAGAAAAAGGTAAATATATTTTCAGCTCTACTGGTGAAGAAAGAAATTCGTCAGAAATGGTAGCTTTCTATAAAGATTGGTGTACGAAATATCCAATTATTTCTATTGAAGATGGTTTGGCAGAAGACGACTGGTCCGGCTGGAAATTGGCTACAAATGAACTTGGTTCTAGTGTTCAATTGGTTGGAGATGATTTATTCGTTACCAATACTAAACGACTTCAAAAAGGAATTGAGGAGGGAATTGCGAATTCAATTCTTGTAAAAGTGAATCAAATTGGTTCATTAACGGAAACTATTGAAGCGGTTCAATTGGCAACTAGAAATGGATATACTTCTGTTATGAGCCATAGAAGTGGGGAGACGGAAGACACAACGATTGCCGATTTAGCAGTTGCCTTGAATACAGGGCAAATTAAAACTGGTTCCGCATCTAGAAGTGACCGTATGGCCAAATATAATCAGTTGTTACGAATTGAAGAAGAATTGGGAGATGCAGCAGTTTATCCAGGTAAAAACTTTAAATTTTTATGAAATAACTACATAGTTGTTAAAAAATCAACAATGTAGTTTAGTCTTTATGCTTTTTTCGAATCAAAAAATTATCTTTAGTCTAAATTTAGGCAACTGATAATATAAAATTTTCGTCTGAAAATAAATCACAAGTCTAAACAAAGCTATTACTATATATAAGTTTATTACTATGCAAAATCTAAAATATATTAGCATACGAGTTTGTAAAAAAAATTCAGATATGTTAAAAAATGTAAAGTTTATATTACTTTTTAATGTCTTATTTTTTACATTATCTCTCTCCAGCGGTCTAATCGCTCAAACTACAATAAATTTCCCA
>JBEDAD010000303.1:0-4582 GCA_041177985.1 Bacteroidota bacterium
AAAAAGGTTCCTGCAAACCATGTTTTACAAGCGGATGAACAATTTGTAACACACGAGCATACCAATTCCAAAGATGAAAATTACAAATGGGTAAAAACCAACGACATGACGACAACAATTCCTTTCATTAAAGGAAATGAGTTTAATTACAATTGGTTGATTGGTGATTCTAATAAATCTTTTGGATGGCTGCTCTTTATTCCAATTGTGGTGTTTATTGTAATCGCTGTTTCAAATGGGGCAAACATGACCGATGGTTTGGATGGATTAGCAACTGGAACTTCCGCAATTATCGGGCTTGCTTTAGCCGTTTTAGCCTACGTAAGCTCCAATGTACGATTTGCGGATTATTTGGACGTAATGTATATTCCAATGGCGGAAGAACTCGTTGTTTTCATTGCGGCATTTGTTGGAGCATGTATTGGTTTTTTATGGTACAATTCGTATCCAGCGCAAGTATTCATGGGCGATACCGGAAGCTTGGCACTTGGAGGAATAATAGCAGTTTTCGCAATTTCCATCCGAAAAGAACTCTTAATTCCAGTTTTATGCGGTGTTTTTCTCATTGAAAATTTATCCGTTATCCTGCAAGTTGGATACTTCAAATTTACTAAAAGTCGGTTCGGAGAAGGCCGCAGAATTTTCTTGATGGCACCGCTCCACCACCATTACCAAAAGAAAGGATTGCACGAAGCAAAAATTGTTTCTAGATTTTGGATTGTGGGAATTTTGTTGGCAGTAATTACAATTGTAACACTCAAACTTCGCTAATTCGTGGACGGGACAACTAAATATATTGCCATTTTAGGCGCCGGAGAAAGCGGTGTTGGTGCTGCCATTTTAGCAAAAAAGATGGGGTGGAATGTATTTGTTTCAGATTTCGGTAAAATCAAAGACGAATTTAAAACGGAATTAATAGAGAATCAATTGGAATGGGAAGAAGAAAACCATTCTGAAGAAAGAATTCTACAAGCGGACTTGGTTATCAAATCGCCAGGGATTCCTGAAAAAGCTCCTTTGATACTGAAATTAAGGGAACGCGGCGTAAAAATCATATCGGAAATTGAATTTGCAAGTTATTATTCCAACGCAAAAACAATCTGTATTACAGGCAGTAATGGAAAAACTACCACCACCATGCTGCTTTACCATATTTTGAAAAAAGCGAAACTAAATGTTGGTTTAGCTGGAAATGTAGGAAAAAGTTATGCGAAACAGGTTGCGGAGAACGCGTTTGATTGGTATGTTTTGGAGTTGAGTTCTTTTCAGCTCGATGACATGCACGAATTCAAAGCGGACATAGCAATTTTAACCAATATATCCCCTGATCATTTGGATCGCTACGCATACAACATGCAAAATTATGTCGATTCAAAATTCAGAATCCTACAAAATCAAACCGAAAACGATTGGTTCATTTACAACTACGACGATCCAATTATCCAAGCAGAAATTGCAAAAAAATCAATATCTGCCAAACTAGCGCCATTCTCCTTGAAAGAAGAGATGAAAATTGGCGGCCATGCAAATAAAGAACAATTAACAATAAACATAAACGAACAATTCACCATGTCAATTCACGATTTAGCACTAAAAGGGAGACACAACACCCAAAATTCTTTGGCTTCAGGAATCGCATCACGAATCCTTGAAATCCGAAAAGAAGTTGTACGAGAAAGTCTGGAAGATTTTGTCAATGTTGAACACAGATTGGAATTCGTAGCGAAAGTGCACGGAATCGAATTTATCAACGATTCAAAAGCAACCAACGTTAACTCCACGTGGTACGCATTGGAAACGATGGATAAACCAACGGTTTGGATCGTGGGTGGCGTGGACAAAGGAAACGACTATTCCGAACTTTTGGATCTTGTAAAAGATAAAGTCAAAGCGATTATTTGCCTTGGTTTGGACAACCAGAAACTATTGGAAACGTTCTCCGGAACAGTGGAAACGATTGTTGAAGCGCGTTCTGCAATGGAAGCAGTTGCTTACGGTTACCGTTTGGCGAAGAAGGACGAAACCGTTTTGCTTTCTCCTGCGTGTGCAAGTTTTGACCTATTCGATAACTACGAAGATAGAGGCAATCAATTCAAAGAAGCGGTGCGCTCTTTGTAACAAAACTGGTTCGTTTTAAGTTGCTATATCTATTCTTCAAACGATGGTATAACTAACAAGCGACCGATTATAATTGGATTGTTTTGATTAAAAAAATAGGTGATTTAAAAAGTACGGCACAAGTGCAATGAGGGAATACTTAAAATATTTAAAAGGAGATAATGTAATCTGGATTATTACAATCTTGATGCTTGCGTTTTCGCTGGTAACAGTCTATAGTTTTGTCCCGATTCTTGTTAAAATCGAAGGAGGAACACCTTTTAAATACTTATTTAAACACTTTGTCTATGTGGTAATTGGTTTCACCGCCATGTTTTGGATCCATAAAAAAGACTCAAAATACATATCACAACTTGCCAAGTTCAGCTTTTATCTTGCCATTGGATTATTGATTTTTACCTTCTTCTTTGGAAAAGAAGTCAATGGTGCTGGACGGTGGATAAATATTCCGTTTGTTGGTTTGACCTTTCAATCTTCTGATTTTGCTAAGCTCGCATTAATCGTTTATGTTTCGAGACTTTTAGTAAACAAGAAAGATGTATTAAACCAATGGAAAGGCGGCTATCTGAGTATTATTGGTCCAATTGGCATTATCTGCTTGTTAATCATTAAAGATAATTTTTCAACTGCAGCCATTTTATTTGCAATCTGTTACACACTCTTGTTCATTGGGCGCGTTCCGCTTTCTAAACTTTTTCTCACATTTGTTGCAGGTGTAGCAGCTTTACTTTTAGTTGTGGGATTGCACCTCGCTGCGCCGGATCTTGGAATTCTGCCACGTTTCGATACTTGGAAAAATAGGATTGTCAACCGAATGGCAACGGAAGAAAATGTGTTAACGAACGCACAAGCGATGAATTCGGAACTTGGAATTTACAATGGTTCCATCTTTGGACAAGGCGTGGGCGATGGGAAATTGAAAGAATATACCCCTGAAGCATACGCCGATTTTTACTACGCAAGTTTTGTGGAGGAATTTGGTTTAATTGCAGCAATTGTTTTGGTGCTTTTATATTTAATACTCCTTTTTAGAATTATAAAAATTGGCTTGAGCTCCGATCGTTTATTTGAAACCTATACCTGCATTGGAATTGGAATATTACTATTGTCGCAAGCTTCCGTTAACATGTTGGTTTGCACCGGAATTTTCCCTGTAACGGGGCAAAACATGCCGCTTTTAGCAATGGGAGGATCCGCGTTGATCATGACATGCGTTTCAATTGGTGTGGTGCAAAGTATCGCATACAGAATTCATAAATCCAAGAAAGAAGATTCAACAAACGCATTCGCAGAAGCATGAAAATAGAACGTGTAGTCATATCGGGTGGTGGAACTGGAGGACATATTTTCCCAGCTATAGCAATTGCAGACGCCATAAAAAAGAGAAATCCGAACGCTGAAATTGTCTTCGTTGGCGCAATTGGCAAAATGGAAATGGAAAAAGTTCCCGCTGCAGGCTATACAATTTATGCCTTGCCTATCGCAGGGTTTCAGCGCAAGTTTACGTTTTCCAATTTTTTGCTTCCCTTAAAAATCATTAAAAGCTTACTCCTTGCGCGCAGTATTCTGAAGAAAATAAAGCCACAGGTTGTAATTGGTGTTGGCGGTTACGCTAGCGGACCAACGTTAAAAGTGGCTGGATGAGTGAAAATCCCAACATTGGTGCAGGAACAAAATTCATTCCCTGGAAAAACAAATAAATTACTCGCAAAAAATGCATCCGCCATTTGCACGGCGTATGAAGGACTGGAAGCATTTTTTCCAAAAGAGAAAATCAGCTTGACGGGAAACCCAGTTCGTTTTGAAATGGTAGCTATTTCCGGCAAAAGAGCAGAAGCTTTTGTGCATTACAACTTAGATCCATCCAAAAAAACAATTTTAGTTATTGGCGGAAGTCTGGGCGCAAAAACATTGAATGAATCCATCTTAAACCACTACAACCTGCTCCTTGAAAAGGACGTGCAAGTGCTATGGCAAAGTGGGAAATTATATTACAAAACAATCCTTGAAAAATTAGAAGGCAAGGAATCGAACGCCATAAAACTGGTGGAATTTATCGACCGAATGGACTTAGCGTATGCCCTGGCGGATGTAATAATTTCCAGAGCAGGAGCAATTTCTGTTTCGGAATTGTGCCTAGTCAAAAAACCGGTAATACTGGTTCCCTCACCAAATGTTGCTGAAGACCACCAAACAAAAAATGCGATGGCTTTGGTTTCGAAACATGCAGCAATCCTGATCAAAGATAGCGCAGCAAAAGAAGAACTTGTTCCAGCCGCTATCGCATTGCTTAAAAATGCAGCATTGCAGGAGTCTCTTTCGCGAGAAATTGCGGCATTGGGGAAACCAAATGCAACAGAAAATATTGTAGATATCGTAGAAAAAATTGCACATTAAAAGATGAACGAACTGGACAACATACAACTTTCACACTTCAAAAGAGCCTATTTTATAGGAATCGGAG
>JBEDAD010000304.1:0-4231 GCA_041177985.1 Bacteroidota bacterium
TATAAAATGCTTCCTCCCGTTTTTTATTGATAACAAAATCTTTTCGTGAGGCTAATTTCCTGCCATAAAAACCATACACTTCCGTGTTTTTAGTAATCTTCACATCGACAATCATTTTTTCCTTGGTAAGCATCCAAATTTCTTTTTCAACTTGATCAAAGTGGTGCTCAAAATAAAGGTCCTGAACATAATTTATATTAGCCCAAGGGGAAATACTGGCGCTAATTTGTTTTACGGCATACGTTGTATCGTGAATCCACATCTCACCTTGAAAAGTCATATCGCCAGTTCGCTTTGGAGTAAATCGAAGCAGGTAACACCATTGGTTGTCAATAAAGGTAGAATCTTCTAGGTAAAACTTATAGAAACTGCGTGCATTATCTGAAATCGGGCTGATAAACGCCCTATTAAACATGTTTATATTATTATCATAAATATTGATTTCCAAATACATATCACCCATAAATTGGTTGAGTTGTAAATTTTCAATACCAGTAATCCGTGTTGCATTTACAACTTCTAGTTTCTTTTTTGGATTATTTGTGAAATAAAAATTTGAAAGTGATTCACTCAAAATGACTGGCAAATAATTTTTACCATTATCGCTTGAATCTAAGTAATTCATTACAAGATCGAGTCGTTTAACAATATCTCTTTCAGTGAATTTCTCTCCTATATTATTTAAGTCAAGTTGAATTTTATTGTACAATTCATATTCGTAGGAATATAATTTCTCTTTGTTGTTAATGTCTTTATGCGCAATGACTTTTTTATGAAGTCGTGTAGACGGAAATTCATCCGGAGGACGCACTGTAACTTCTGCAAATTCGGCTACCATAGTTGGTAATACGATCGTGAATTCTTGTTCTTTATCTTTTAGAACTTTTTTTGTAATGGTTAAATAACCGGTATAGGAAAACTGAACAGAATCGGTAGCATAATAGGTTTCAAGCAGAAATCTACCCAGTGAATCTGTGAGTGTTCCAATTTTCGAATCCAAAAACCGAACTTTTACAAAAGGCATTGGTTCGCCAGAAAAACCATCTTTAACTGTTCCAAATATTTTTGTTTGTTGGCTAAATCCAAGGATTGGAATCAAAAAAAGTATAAGAGTTAGAAAGTTTCTCATTCGCAAGTTAAAACAACTAAATTAAGGAAGTTCGATTAAAAAGACTTAATTATTTTCTTTTTCTCTGTTTTTTTCCACCCGCACAGAGACAATAATTCCAATTTCATATAGCAGAATGATTGGAATTGCAACTATAACTTGAGAAATTAAATCGGGTGGTGTAATTAATGCAGCAAGAATTAATATACCTACAATTGCATGCTTTCGGTATTTCCTAAAAAAGGAGGAAGATAAAACACCCAAACGGGTAAAAATGTAGGACACAACAGGAAGAAGAAATAAAAGTCCGGAATAAAAAACAGTTGAAAGTATAGTGCTTAAATAGGAGCTAATTGTAAAAATATTTTCGATATCCCGTGAAATTTGATAAGAACCAAAGAATTGTACGCACAAAGGAGCAACAATGAAATAGCCGAACAGAATTCCCAAAAAGAACAAAATACTGACATAGAAGACCAATCCAGAGACAACAGATTTTTCATTTTGTTTTAGTCCAGGCTTTACAAATCCCCAAATTTGGTAAAAAATGAAAGGAAAAGAAAGTACAATTCCCCCCATTATACTCATCATCATCGCGTAGCTAAACTGTCCCGACATGGAAGTACTTTGAAAACTGACCGGAATTTCTTCGATACAAATGCCAAACCAATCGCACATTAGTCGGAAGGTAATGAAATTTGGATCGCGCATGGAAAGGAATAAATTATTCATAATCCATTCTTGGTAATAAAAAAGAACCACAGCAACAATAAGTATCGCAATGGATATTTTTACCAAACGCCACCTCAATTCCTCGAGGTGATCTAAAAACGACATGTTTTTCTCTTCTTTCATTACGGAAACAAAGGTAATCATTCAACTTTAATCTATTGCGCTTATATTGCTGGACCGTTTTATTTTTTATTTCAGTTTTTTACTATTTAGACACAATTTTTTATGAAAAACGCTAGGAATTTCGTATATTCGTTCTGCTGAACCGCAAAATTAAACGAATACTATAAACCCCAATAAATGGCAAATAACGATCTTAAGATTGCACTCCGCAAATATTTTGGATTCGACAGTTTTAAAGGCAAGCAAGAAAGTATCATTACAAATGTTTTGAATGGAAAAAATTCATTTGTAATTATGCCAACAGGTGGCGGTAAATCAATGTGTTACCAGCTTCCGGCACTGTTGTCTGAAGGCACTGCGATCATCGTTTCTCCATTGATTGCGCTGATGAAAAATCAAGTTGATGCTATTCGAAATGTCAGCGATAACGAGTCTGTTGCACACTTTTTGAATTCATCGCTTTCCAAGGGAGATATTGCACGTGTTAAACAAGATATACAAGATGGACAAACCAAGATGTTGTATGTTGCTCCCGAATCCCTAACAAAACAAGAGAATATAGATTTTTTAACTTCTGTAGATATTTCATTTTTTGCAATCGATGAGGCACATTGTATTTCAGAATGGGGCCATGATTTCAGACCAGAATACAGAAGGTTGCGGGAGATTTTTGAGAAAATCTCCAATGTTCCAATTATTGCTTTAACTGCGACGGCGACTCCAAAAGTGCAATACGATATTCAGAAAAATTTGAATATGTTGGATGCGATGGTGTATAAATCCTCTTTTAATCGAGATAATTTATACTACGAGATTCGCCCAAAACAAGATGTGCAAAAACAAATTATCCGGTACATTCGAACTATGGAGGGTAAAAGCGGTATTATTTATTGCTTGAGCCGAAAGAAAGTTGAAGAACTTTCTGAATTGTTGCAAATCAATGGAATTAATGCGCTTCCCTACCATGCCGGTTTGGACGCAGCTACTCGGGGAAAACACCAGGATATGTTTTTAATGGAGGACGCAAGCGTAATCGTTGCAACTATTGCTTTTGGAATGGGAATCGACAAACCAGATGTGCGTTATGTTATTCACCACGATATTCCAAAGTCACTGGAAAGTTATTACCAGGAAACAGGAAGAGCCGGCAGAGATGGTGGGGAAGGAGAATGTGTAGCGTTTTACAGCTATAAAGATATTGAAAAACTAGAAAAATTCCTGCAGGGAAAACCAATCGCGGAACAGGAAATTGGAAAGCAATTACTAAGTGAAATAGTTTCCTATGCGGAAACTTCTGTGTGCCGACGTAAGTTTATTTTGCACTATTTTGGCGAAACATTTGACGAAAAAGGCTGCAACGAGTTTTGTGACAACTGTAAGCATCCTAAAGAAAGACGGGAAGGAAAAGAATATGTGACAATGTTGTTGAAAGCAGTTCATATCATTCAGGAAACACAAAAATCCAAGCATTACTGCGCCTTTTTATCTGGGAATATCACTTCTGATATTAAATCATATAGACACGATACACTAGAAGGATTTGGGTGTGGAAAAGATAAAGACGAGCATTTTTGGAATGCTGTAATTCGTCAGGTTCTTGTTGCTGGATTATTGTACAAGGATATTGATACGTATGGCACCTTGAAGTTTACGGAGAATGGTAAAAAATACCTTGAAAACCCACAATCTTTCAGTTTAATTCAAGAACATGATTTTTCAAATGCAGATGACGAAGAGGCGAGCATCGGACTTGGAAAAGGTGGCGCATTTGACGAGCTATTGTACACCTTGTTGTTGGATTTAAGAAAAGTACTTTCCAAACAGCAAAACATTCCGCCATTTGTAATTTTTCAGGAGCCTTCGTTAAAAGATATGTGCTTCCAATATCCAATTACACTAGATGAGTTGACAAATATTCAGGGAGTTGGAAATGGAAAAGCTGCTCGATATGGTGCTCCATTTATTGAATTAATTTCTAAATATGTAGAGGAAAACGATGTAGAACGCCCGCAGGATATGGTTGTCAAATCATTGGTGAATAAATCGGGATTGAAGGTTCAGCTAATTCAAAATATCGATCGAAAATTACCTTTGGAAGACATTGGCAGATCTCAAGGAAAATCAATGGAGGAGGTTATCGAGGAAATCGAAGCAATTGTTTCATCAGGAACCCGTGTAAATATAAATTATTACATTGACGATATCTTGGATCAAGAAAATCAAGAAGAAATTTTCGAGTATTTTAACGATGCGGAAACAGATGATTTG
>JBEDAD010000305.1:0-2767 GCA_041177985.1 Bacteroidota bacterium
AGTATTGTATGTTGATTAATGAGGATTTTGGTCCCGTTTATTTCAACATGGGAAGCGCTTTCATTTCGATGGAAAAACACAACGAAGCAATTGAAAGTTTTCAGAAATGCATGGAACTAGATGGAGAAGATCCGATGGCTTTGTGCTACATTGGGGAAGCTTACGAGCAGCTGAACGATTTAATAAAAGCACGCGAATATTACAGCAGAAGCCTGGAATTAGCGCCTTTATTACCAGACGCTTGGCTTGGGATGGGGATAATTTGTGACTTGGAAGGAAATACGGAAGAAGCACTTGTTTTATTGAACAAAGCAGCAAAGTTAGATCCTGAAAATGCTGGAATTTACCACGTTTTGGCTGGCGCATACGAGAAAATTGGCGATTTGGCGCAAGCAGAAGAATATTACCAACTTTCCTTGGCTCTAGATCCAACAGATGAAGAATGTTTGACAAATTACCTGGAATATTTTTCAGAAAAGTCCATCATTCAGGCGTACCAATATATCTGTGAATTCAACGAGAAAATTGGTGGAAACAAAATCGGACCTGTTTTAGAGGTTAATGCATTGTGGCTATTGGGACGAAAAGAAGAAGCGATTTCCAAGTTTACAGCGTGCGTTGCAGAGAACAAAGAAAAGGCAAAAGAAATATTTGAAATCAATCCAGACCTATTAAGTGTGCAGGAATTTGTACATTTGACCGAAGATTAAAGTTAGAACTATGAATTTCGAATTACCATTTATTCCAGAAAGAAGCGCAAAACCACGTCAGAAAGGTATTACCATGATGATGGACAAAGGTTTAAGTTTAAATGAAACCGCAGATTTTATCCAAGCTTCGGCTCATTTGACGGATTTAGTGAAATTTGGTTTTGGAACAGCCTACGTCACCAATGATTTTCAAAAGAAAATCGACTTGTACAAAGAAGCAGGAATCCGTCCTTATTTAGGTGGTACATTGTTCGAAGCTTTTTATGCAAGGGGAAAATTTGAAGATTATTTGCGTCTTTTAGACAAATACAAATTGGACTTGGCTGAAATTTCGGATGGTTCCATTATTATCGACCACGATGAGAAATGCGATTTAATTCGCCGAATGGGAAAGAATTTCACGGTTCTCTCCGAAGTTGGATCTAAAGATGCTGGGATTTTGATTTCTCCTGCAAAATGGATAAAGATGATGAGCACAGAGTTGGAAGCAGGTAGCTGGAAAGTTATTGCGGAAGGTCGCGAAGCTGGAAATGTAGGTGTTTTCAGACCAAACGGAACAGCGCATACCATGCTAATCAATCGAATAATTGCGAAAGTTGCACCAGAAAGCATTCTTTGGGAAGCACCGCAAAAAAACCAACAAGTTTGGTTTATCAAATTATTCGGTGCAGAAGTAAATCTTGGAAATATAGGTCCTAATGAAATGATTCCATTGGAATGCTTGCGATTAGGACTGCGCGGCGATACTTTCTTTGAGTTTTTACCGGAAGATTATGCGATTCGCTTGAAACAAGTAAACGACGAGGTAGAAGAAGAAGAGGAAGAAGCGGAATGATCTTCGAAAAGCGAAAGGAATTTACTGGACATGCTGCCGGAATCTATTCTTTGGCTTACGATGGCGAATTTCTTTACTCCGGAAGTGCGGATCGTTTTGTTACCCGTTGGAATTTAATTAGCGGAATTCAAGATAAATTTTCAGTTCGATTTGAATTTCCAGTATACGCTATCGCGTTGTTGAATGAAAATAAATTTCTAGCCGTTGGACTCTCAACAGGTGACTTACATATTTTCAACCTTGAGCAAAAACAAGAAATAAAATTTTTCACGCAGCATAAAAAAGCAATTTTCACCATAACGGAAAACAAGCTTAAAAAGCATTTTTATTGCGCGGATGCCGATGGAAATTTCTCTATTTGGAATTCGCAAACCTTCGATTTATTACTTTATCTTCCAATGGATTGCGGTAAAATTCGAAGAATAAACGTTTCAAAAGATGGCAGTAGTTTTTCTCTCGCCGGTCAAGATGGATTTATCCGTGTGTTTGAAACCGAATTTTTTAATGAAATTGCCACTTTTCAGGCACACAAAGAAGGAGCAACTGCGGTTTTATTTCACCCGAAAAACACAGATTGGCTTTTATCCGGTGGAAAAGATGCTTTGCTGAAATGTTGGAATTGGAAAACAGGAAACTTACTCAGTGAAATTCCTGCACACAATTTCGTAATCTACGATATTTTCTCTTTAAATGATGGTAATCAATTGGTTACAGGAAGTCGAGATAAAACATTAAAAGTTTGGAACACAGATACATTGTCCTTCTCTCAGCGCCTCGATTTGAAAGAAGGTGGACACCGAAACTCTGTTAATTGCATGCTGAAACTAACGGAAAATGCATTTGTTTCTGGCTCGGACGATAAGCGTATTATTTTTTGGGAAGTAGAGCAAGAAGCATAGAAAAGTATAATTATTCTGTTTTTATCCGTGTGAAAACTATTTGAAAAATAAAAAATATTTGTATTTTGTTGTCTCAAACTACAAAAAATGAAATTTATACTCCTGTTTTCCATTGTTTTATCTTCCTATTCTTGGTCTCAAGTTGTTATAAATGAGGCTTCTAACGCGAATGGTTCTACGGTTGTATTGCCCGACGAGTCTTCACCAGACTGGATAGAAATTTACAATACGACTAGCTTAAATACTAATTTACAAGGATTTGGATTATCAGATGATCCATTGATGCCCTTAAAATGGAAATTTCCCAACTATATTTTGCCACC
>JBEDAD010000306.1:0-4853 GCA_041177985.1 Bacteroidota bacterium
CTTACAGAGAATTTTGAAATGACAAATTTCTTGTATGGTCAAAACCACCCACTAGGAACGGGAAAATTAAATTTCTCGGATGAGGCGGAAATTGGAATTGGAAATATTTATGAAATTCAAGCAGAACAATTGTTGAAAGGAATTGATGTAGCATTTGCAACAGGAACGACGGCTGGAATTTTCATTGATGTTTTCGTTTTTGAAATGCCTTCTGGAAGTGTTCAAGGTGCTGACAACGTGTTAGTGGCAGATTTCCAATACCAAATGCCAGCAACAGTTAATACAACAAGTTTTACAACATTGGTTTTACCAACGCCATACACAATGGAGGCAGGAAAAATTTATTATGCGATTTTAAGAACGCAACAATCTGCAACGGAGAAAATGGCAATCAAATCTAGTGATAAAGGAGATGCTGATTTTTCAACAGTTTGTTACGGTCCTTTTGGAGCAGGAGATGCGGTTAATAATTTCGTAGGTTGGGATGCAGCAGCTGCTGTTTCTTTGAACTTTATGCCATCTATTCAGATTGCAGAAAATGAATCACCAGTATCTTTCGGTTCCATTTTCCCAAATCCAACTTCAGGAGCAACAACACTTCAGTACACATTGTCAAATGATACAGATGTTAAAGTTGCAATCGTAGATGTAACAGGTAAAGTAGTTTATACTGCAAACAACAAAAATCAAACTGCAGGTGCACATGAATTAAACTTCAATGCTGCAGCTTTCACAAATGGTGTTTACTATGTGAACATGATTACAGAAGGTTCTACAGTTACTACAAAATTCATCAAGAAATAATACACTTGAATTAATACCTTTGAGGGTCGGCAATTATGTCGACCCTTTTTTTATGGATTTTTTTTCGCTCGGATATTTCGGTTTGTTTTTTGCCTCTTTTCTATCGGCAACGATTGTTCCATTTACTTCAGAAGGAATTCTACTTCTTTTTTTAGGCGCTGCTTACAACCCAATCCTTTGTTTGTTCTTTGCAACTGTTGGAAATTCGCTAGGCGGAATAACTAATTATTTAATTGGATCATTCGGCAATCCTTTGTGGCTGAAACGATTTGGAATTAACGAAAACAAATTAGCATCTTTTGAAAAACGCATCCAAAAATTCGGATTTTGGTTGGCTTTCTTTTCTTGGGTTCCAATTATTGGTGATCCAATGACAATTGCCTTGGGGTTTTTTAAAGTACCTTTTTGGAAGGTTTTAATCTTACTGATTCTCGGAAAATTTTTACGTTATTTTATTTTAGTTCTCCCGTGGGTTTGGTAATAAAATGAAGTTGGTAATTTTCTACGGGTAAAGGTGTTAAATAATTCTTCAATTCTTAGCGGTTTTATCAGGAATCGATTCCTTTATATTCCAATCTAAATCACGATATTTGCACAAAAGCACATCCTATGTCAAAAGTTACAACCTTGAATGAATTTATTATGGATCGCCAGGCAGAATTCCCCTTTGCTTCTGGTGAATTATCCAGAATCCTGAGCGATATCGCCGTTGCATCCAAAATAGTTAGCCGCGATGTACGTCAGGCTGGTTTAGTGGATCATATTTTGGGCGCACAAGGAGAAATAAATATTCAAGGAGAAGAACAACAAAAATTGGATGTTGTTGCAGATCAGCAATTTATTAAAGCCTTTGAAAATGGCGGTGAGATTTGTGGCATTGCATCCGAAGAAAATGATGATTTTGTTGCATTTACATCCGATATTGCGAAAAACGGAAAATACGTTGTTCTTTTTGATCCACTGGATGGTTCTTCCAATATTGATGTAAACGTTTCCATCGGAACAATTTTTTCTATTTACCGTCGTACTTCAGAGGCTGGAACGTTGGCAAATTTGGAGGATATGTTGCAAATTGGAAATGAGCAAATTGCTGCCGGTTATGTATTGTATGGCTCTTCAACGATGTTGGTTTATACTACAGGACATGGTGTAAATGGTTTTACGCTCGACCCGTCGATTGGAGAATTTTGCTTGTCGCACCCAAATATGAAAATGCCAGAATCCGGAAGAATGTACGCCATGAATGAAGGTAATATCGACATTTGTGAGCCTGGAATCAAGAAATACGTGCAGTATTGCCAAAGTTTTGACAACGATAAAGGTGCGCCATATTCTGGACGATATATCGGTTCGTTGGTTGCAGATTTCCATAGAAATATGATTAAGGGTGGTATTTATATTTATCCGGATACAACAACTTCACCAGAAGGGAAATTGCGTTTGCTATACGAATGTAACCCATTAGCATTTATTGCAGAACAAGCTGGAGGATTAGCAACAACAGGTAGAATTAGAGTTTTGGATATTCAACCAAACAAATTACACCAACGTATCCCATTCTTCTGTGGATCTAAAAAAATGGTGGAAAAAGCTATGAGTTTGCTGGACTAAAAAATGGAACAAAAAGTCCTTAAAGAACGCTTCTCGAAAATTCCACAAATCGACGAAACAGCGAATCAATTGCAATTTGCTGGAACGCGCGTGCACTGGAAAGGCTTGGTTGGCTCTTCTAAAAGTATCTGCGCGGCATCATTAGCAAATCAAACGCCCGGACACCATTTATTTATTTTAACTGACAAAGAAGAAGCGGCTTATTTTATAAATGATTTGGAAGGTTTGTTTCCAGAAGATAAACGTATTTTATTTTATCCTGCTTCCTACCGCGTTCCATACCAGTTAGAGGAAACGGACAACGCAAATGTTGTTTCCCGCGCGGAAGTTCTAGAAAAAATAAACAATGGGAGCAATGTTTGGATTGTTACGTACCCACAAGCTCTGTTTGAAAAAGTTCCAACCCAAAAGATTTTAAGCAAGAGTACCTTGCGCATCGATGTAGGAAAAAATTATTCCATCGATTTTATCAATGAATTATTATTGGAATACCATTTTGATAGGGTAGATTTCGTTTATGAACCAGGTCAATTTTCCATCCGTGGTGGAATAGTCGATGTTTTTTCATACGCTAATGATAATCCTTTTCGGATTGAATTTTTTGGTGATGAGGTGGAATCTATTCGAACCTTTGATGCAAGCTCGCAACTTTCGTTATCTAATTTCAAGCATTTTAATGTCATTCCAAACGTTCAAGGGCATTTGAATATGGAAGGAAATGGTTCGTTTTTTGAGTTTTTAGGAAAAAATGTTACCCTTTGGTTGTCTTCGTTTGACCAATTGTCGGATACGCTAGAAAAAGAATACGATAAATCCGTTCAAATTTATACAAAACTTACCGAGGCTGTGAAGCGCACAATTCCGAATGAATTGTATTTGCATCCGAAAGAAGTAAAAAAAGAAATTGAAGTGTACAGCATAATTGAATGGGGAACTGAGTTCCATTTCAAAGCGGATAAAGTTTTCCAGTTCGATTTTTTACCCCAACCGAGTTTTAATAAAAATTTTGCACTACTTCGGGAAGATTTAGTGAATAGAACGAATTTAAAATTTACAAATTTAATTTTCTCAAACCAGCCGAAGCAAATTGATCGTTTGTACCAAATTTTCGAAGATATTGGCGGAGGCGTTGCGTTTGAACCTGTGCATGTCGCTTTGCACGAAGGATTTATTTCGCCATCTCAAAAAATGGTTTGCTACACCGATCACCAACTGTTTGAACGCTACCATCGGTTCCGCTTAAAGGAAGGGTTCCGACAAGCAAAACAAGCGCTGACGCTGAAGGAAATTTACAACTTGCAAAAAGGCGATTATGTAACGCACATTGATCACGGCGTTGGACAATTTTCTGGCTTGGAGACAATCGATGTAAATGGAAAACCGCAAGAAGCAATTCGTCTTGTTTACAAAGATGGCGATGTTTTATATGTTGGAATTCACTCGCTACACAGAATTTCTAAGTTCACCGGAAAGGATGGATCCGTTCCTAAAATGAATAAACTGGGCTCCCAGGCTTGGACAAATTTAAAAAATAAAACAAAAAAGAAGATCAAAGAATTGGCTTTCGATCTTATCCAACTATACGCAAAACGCAAAAGTCAACCGGGATTTGCGTTTTCTCCTGATTCTTACTTGCAAAATGAATTGGAAGTTTCTTTCATGTACGAAGATACTCCAGATCAATTTAAAGCTACGCAAGCAATTAAAGTGGATATGGAAAATCCAACACCTATGGATCGATTGATTTGTGGAGATGTTGGTTTTGGTAAAACAGAAGTCGCAATTCGTGCTGCTTTTAAAGCTGTTGCGGATAGTAAACAAGTTGCCATTTTAGTTCCTACGACAATATTGTCCATGCAACATTTTAGAAGTTTTAAGGAACGTTTGAAAGATTTTCCTGTGAATATTGATTATATCAATCGTTTTAAATCCTCTAAAAACACGACCGAAACACTCAAGAAATTAGCAAATGGTGAAATAGACATTTTGATTGGTACGCATGCTGTAGTTGCAGAACGGGTAAAGTTTAAGGACTTGGGCTTGATGATTATTGATGAAGAACAAAAATTTGGGGTTGCGGTTAAGGATAAATTAAAAACCCTTCGGGCAACGGTCGATACGCTAACATTGACGGCGACACCAATTCCAAGAACGCTTCAATTTTCATTGATGGGCGCGCGCGATTTGAGTATTATCAATACGCCACCTCCGAATCGTCAACCAGTTCTAACGGAAATAATACAGTTTAGCGAGGAAGTAGTTCGAGACGCAATTGCATACGAAGTTAGTCGTGGCGGACAAGTGTTTTTCGTGCACAATCGCTTAGCAAATATCAAGGAAATTTCTGGAATGATTCAACGTTTGTGTCCTGGCGTTCGCGTTGGAATTGGCCACGGACAAATGGATGGTGCGCAGTTGGAAAAGATAATGTTTGATTT
>JBEDAD010000307.1:0-3166 GCA_041177985.1 Bacteroidota bacterium
CATGAAGAAACTCCTTATACTCGCATACGATTTTCCGCCTTACGTTTCCGTTGGGGGTTTGCGGCCGTATAATTGGTATAAGTATTTAAAAGAATAGTGCTTAGGGGAAAACAACCTTTAATTGGTTTAAGATTTAATTTTTCATGCTATTATCAAAAAAATAGCAGTAGATTCAGTTCAATATGACAGAAAATAACACACAAATAATCATTTATCAAACCGATAGTGGAGACACAAAATTAGAAGTTCGATTAGAAAATGAAACCGTGTGGCTAAGTCAGAAATTGATGGCAGCGTTATTTCAAACTACTCCACAAAACATTACTATTCACTTAAAAAACATCTTTGAAGAGGGTGAATTAATGGAGTCGGCAACTTGTAAGGATTTCTTACAAGTTCAAAAAGAGGGTGTAAGAATGGTCGAACGCAATCAAAAACTATACAATCTTGACGCAATTATTTCCGTTGGTTACAGAATAAAATCAAACGTTGCAACGCGTTTTCGTCAATGGGCAACACAGCATATCAAAGAATATATTGTAAAGGGTTTTGTGATGGATGATGAGCGGCTTAAAAACCCAAAACAACCATTTGATTATTTTGAAGAACTCTTAAGGCGTATACAAGATATAAGGACTTCTGAAAGGCGATTTTATCAAAAAATCACAGACATCTATGCAACCAGCGCAGATTATGACCCAACACTTGAAACGAGTATACTGTTTTTTCAAACGGTGCAGAATAAAATGCATTGGGCGATTACAGGTAAAACAGCAGCTGAAATTATTATAGAAAGGGCTAATTCCAGCCATGTGAACATGGGATTAACAAATTGGAAAGGAACAAAACCACGAAAACAAGATGTAGTAATTGCTAAAAATTATTTAAACGAAGAAGAACTTTTAGCACTTAACAATTTGGCGGAGCAATACCTGATTTTTGCTGAAGGCCAAGCGATGCGAAATATTCCAATGTACATGAAGGATTGGATTGAAAAATTGCATGGTTTTTTATCTTTAAACGATAGAGAAATTCTAACACATGCAGGTAAAATCTCACATCAATTAGCAGTTGAAATGGCTGAAAACGAATACGAAAAATTCCATCAAAAAGAGATCAATACATTTGAAAGTGATTTTGATAAAGAAATAAAAAAATTACAGGCTGTAAATCCAAAACGTAGAACGATTAACAAGAAAAATTAAAAATGAAGACACTCCTTATTCTCGCATACGATTTTACGCCTTGTATTTCCGTTGGGGGTTTTCGGCCGCATAATTACGAGCCTTATCCGAAAAACCCACATATTGCAAAGTTCTTTGTTCAAATGGCGCGAGCAGAAGAATTGGGGACTGGTATACGAAATGTTTTTAAGTATAGTCAACTCTATTCGGGGGATGTTCCTAAAGTGGATGAGGGGGATGTTTTTGAAGTGAGAATACCTTTAATAATCACCAAAGAAACTACTAAAGAAACTACCAAAGAAACTACTAAAGAAACTACCAAAGAAACTACCAAAGAAACTACCAAAGAACTAAGTGATCGAGAGTCGCTGATTATCTCTTTAATCACTAGTAATAAGCAGGTTAGCGCAGTTGAGTTGGCAAGAAGCACTACCCTGTCTGCGGATGGCGTTAGATACTACCTTAAAAAGTTAAAAAATAAAGGAATTTTACACCGGAAGGGTTCAACTAAAGGAGGAGAGTGGATTGTTCTAAAAAAGAAATTGAAATGAAAAAACTTCTCATTCTCGCATACGATTTTCCGCCATACGTTTCTGTTGGGGGTTTGCGGCCGTATAATTGGTACCGTTATTTAAAGGAATTTGGTGTGGAACCAATTGTAGTTACCCGCCAATGGAGTAATGCGCATAGCAACCACTTGGATTACATTGCTGCTGGTGAATCGGATAAAACTATAGTAGAACAGACTGCGTTTGGTACAATTTTAAAAACACCCTATATTCCAAATTTTGCAAATCGTTTGTTGCTGAAGCATGGAGAGAAGAAATACGTAATTGCTCGTAAAAGTGTTTCCGCGTATTATGAATTTGCGCAGTTCCTAAAACCAGTTGGGCCGAAAGCAGAATTGTACCGAGCAGCGCGAGAATACCTACAAAACAATAAAGTAGATGCTATTATTGCAACTGGTGATCCGTTTGTGCTATTTAGCTATGCTTCGAAGTTGAGTGAGGAATTTGGAATTCCTTGGATTGCAGATTATCGGGATCCTTGGAGTCATGATGAAGAACATCGGAAAAATATTATTCAAAAAAAATGGAATTCCTTTTTTGAAAAAAAGACTGTTTCTACAGCTTCGCATATTCGAACGGTATCAAAGTTTGTACATTCTAAAATTGATAGATTAATTCCGAATAAAGAATATAGTATTACACCAAATGGCTATGACACAGCGGTAATTGATAAAATAAAAAGTATTCCGCAAAACAAGGAAGTATTTAGTATTTCATTTGTTGGAACAATTTATAATTGGCACCCAATTGAAAGTTTTCTTCGGGTAGCCAATGATTTTGTTACTGCACAACCGCAAGCAAAAATAGTCTTCAAATTTTATGGTACAAATTTGACGCGTGAATTAAATAGATTCGTCAACGAACAATTCCCGAATTTAAAAAATCATGTGGTCATTACACCTAAAATTCAGAACAACGAATTACTAGAGAAATTAGCAGCAGACAACGTGATGCTCCTTTTTAATTACTATTCCTACATGGGTACAAAGATTTTCGATTATCTTGGAATTAGGAGAAAAATGATCTTATGCTATGAAGATGATTCCGAGGCGAAATTATTAAAACAGAAATACTATAATATTGAAGAATCTGAGACCGAAAGCAAACACCTTCAAGCGGATCTCATCAAGGAAACCAATTCTGGTGTAATTGTGAAGGATGCTGCGCATTTAGGTGAAGTATTGCAGGAATTATACACCGAATTTCAAACTACCGGAAAAATAGCGTGTGCATCTGTGGGCGTGGAAAAATATTCCAGAAAGATCCAGGTAGAGAAGCTGGCGGAGCTGGTGCGGCATCTCGACCCTTCGACGGGCTCAGGGACCTCGGGCTCAGGGTAGTCCAGCTCGATGACAGGGATTTGGAATTTGGAATTTGGAATTACCTACGGTGCTGCCTGCGGCGGTTGGAATT
>JBEDAD010000308.1:0-9968 GCA_041177985.1 Bacteroidota bacterium
ATTTTTAGTAACATATGAAATACGTTTACTTTCTAGTTATTGTTCTATCCCAGTCTTTCATTTCTTTTTCACAGGAGGAAGACGAATCGTGCTTGCCACCGGATAAAAAAGTACTAAAGCTTCTAGAAACAGCTAAAAAATCAAGCGATACGAAAAGTGCGATTACTAATTTTTCAGAAGCAATTGCTTTGGCTCCAGAAAACGCAATGGTTTATTACGAATATGCCATGTTTGCATATACAATGGGTCTGAAAAACTATGATGAACAGCCAAATCCTGCGATGGGAGATCGAAATTTTGTCAAAGCGGAAGAAATGTTTCAAACGGCATTGGAACACTGTTCGGATTACCACGCAAATTGTTCCTATTATCTAGGTGTTATAAACTACACACAATTGGATAAGGCAGAGGCAATGAAGTGGTTTGAAGCGTTTAAAAACTTTAAGCATTCGGATAATTCCAGATATCCAGAGGATTACGCTAAAAAAATGGGAGATGTGAACGAGGTATTGAAAGATAGTAAAGCGGAACAGGAAGTTTTAGCTATCCAAGTGCCATTTTCCCCTTCGATAGTGAAAAATGTAAGTTCGGATAAGGATGAGTATTTCCCGATGATTTCGCCCGATAATGAGTTGATCTTTTATACGAGAAAACTAGACAGGGCAAATTTAGGAGATATTCGATCGAATATTGTGGAAGAATTTACCTTTTCAAAACGCTCGGATGTAAAATCAGCCTTTAATTATGGTGAACCTTTGAAACGCCCATTTAACACTGGCGAATTCACGAATTATGGCGCCGCAACGTTATCCGTTGATAATAAGGAAATGATTATCTGTGCATGTAAAAAGGAAATCGTTTATGGCCAGGAATACTTAAATTGTGATTTATATACTGCTCAATACCAGCGATCTGGTGAAGGCGGAAATGATTTTGTTTGGTCTAAATTAGTAAACATGGGCGCAGGAATCAATACAAAAGATGGTTGGGAAGCGCAGCCTTCTCTTTCTGCAGATGGAAATACGCTTTTTTACACGGTGGCCAGACCAACTTCGCGCGATAACGATATTTATATTGTAAAAAGGAAAGAAGATGGCACATGGGGTGATGCTCGACCATTCGATGAAATTAATACCGACGGAAAAGATAAAAGTCCGTTTTTGCACCAAGATAGTGAAACCTTGTATTTTGTTTCTTCCACAAGCGATACACGAAAAGGGGTTGGTGGTTTGGATATTTTTTACATGCGCGAGGAAAATGGGAAATGGTCTGAACCGAAGAATATTGGTTATCCAATCAACTCCAAAGAAGATGAAATTGGATTGTTCGTTTCAACAGATGGAAATCTCGCTTATTACTCCTCCAGAGTTGGAGGAAACTGGAATATCTATTCCTTTGAACTATATGAAGAAGCGCGGCCTAAAGCGGTGCATATTTTAAAAGGGGAATTGAAAGATGAAAATGGTAACCCAGTTACCGATGCCGCAATTGAAATCTCTTATTCTGGTTCGGATGAGGTGACAAAAATAAAGGTAAATGGTGACGATGGAAAATATGCCGCTGTCGTGAAAACAGAAACGAAACAAGACGTTATGGTTACCGTTAAAAAGGAAAATCATGCTTTCGATTCTAAACTAATTTCCAAAGAATCTTTCAAAACGGATGAGTTGGTAATTCGAGGAAATGATTTAAATGTGAAAGAACTGAAATTGGGCGAATCCTACACCATCAACGATATTCTTTACGCTACCAATTCGGCAATTTTAAACGATAAATCCAAGTTTATTCTAAAAGGATTTGCACGGTATTTAAAAGATAATCCTTCCATTCAATTGACAATTCAAGGGCATACAGATGATATTGGTGAGAACAACCAGAACCGTACGCTGTCAGAAAATCGTGCAATGATTGTTAAAGATTATCTAATTTCGCAAGGTATTCAGGCAAATCGACTCGCGTCGAAAGGTTTTGGCGAAACGCAACCCAAAGTGGAAAACACCTCTGAAACCAATAGGGCGATGAACCGTAGGACGGATTTTAGCATAGAAAAATTGTAATTTCCGCGAGCTAAATAAAGAGCAGTTTACTTGTAGTGAATTTTGGAGACATTAAAATCTACGTGTTCACTAAAACCAGGTAATTCTCCTGTTTCTGAATATTGCCAGTGAATAATTCTACTGTCTTCTATGCATTTTGGTTTGCGACTGTAAGCAGCAATCCAAAACTTATAGTCTTTAAAATCCGCAGCAAATTTTGTTTCAAAATAATGCAATGAGCAGTAAATTAATGGTCGTATGCCTGTTGCAGTTTCGACTTCTTCTAACCAGATTTTCATCTTAGCGATTAGGTCAGCGTCGGAGAAGCCTTCGCTTTCGACATCCAAAACAGGAGGAAGATCCATTTCTTCGGACTTCCAATGTGTCAAAAAATGCTGTGCTTGTGGACGCGGTTTTGATTTTGAATTAAAAAAATGGTACGCACCATGTGGAATGCCTATTTCACGGAGTACTCTTCGATTATTTTCCCACTCCGTGTCCAAATGGTTTTCTCCTTCTGTTGCTTTACAATATACAAAGTGAATGATTGTATCGAATCGTTCTGTTACAAAAAGTTTTTGCCAGTCAATTCTTCCTTGGTGGTGCGAAATGTCAATTCCAAAAGAAGAAAATCCTTCGGGAATGGATGCAATTGTTTCGGTGCGTAAAACAGATTGTGATTGTTTCTTGAAATAATAGTAGCCTGTTCCAATGCCTCCAAACGCAAGTACAATGAAAAATAGCGCAGCTGCAGAAAAGTTGCTTTTTTTCTTTTTGTTCGTTTTCCGAGGCCGGAGATTCTGAATTTGCGTTTTTTTTCGTTGTGCAGCCATTGTCTAAAATAAAAAAAGGCCTTCTCGTTGGAGAAAGCCTAGTTCGAAAACTTCGAATATCTTAGTTTGTAAATCTTCTCTTTTCTTTGATACGAGCAGCTTTACCAGTTAATCCTCTGAAGTAGAAGATACGAGCACGACGTACACGACCTTTTTTGTTGACAACAATACTGTCTAAAAATGGTGAAGCAATAGGGAAGATACGCTCAACACCTATATTTCCTGACATTTTACGAACTGTAAACGTTTCCGTAGCACCAGAACCACGACGTTGCAATACAACTCCTTGGTATAACTGAATACGCTCTTTAGCTCCTTCTTTAATTTTGTATGAAACAGTAACTGTATCTCCGGCTGAAAAAGATGGAAACTCTTTCATCTCTACTAATTCGCTCTGAATTTCTCTAATAATATCCATGACTCTTTTTTTCTGTGTTCTTCCGCCTAAAACGGGGTGCAATATTACGAATTATTTCTAAAATAAATCTATTTTCATTTATTTATTTCATATTTTTTTTTGAAACACATAAAATGTATGCGTTTAAAGTAAAAATAGCGCTTATTTCGAGCGTTTATTTCCTAAAATTAATAGTTTTACTCCTTTAAACAATGGAATGGAGCCGAAAAGAATAGACAAAATGATTATTGGTAGAAGAGAAGTTGCTAATTTACCAGAATTTGGATTGGAACATGTTGCGGTGAAGGTCGATTCAGGCGCCTACACATCTAGTATACATGTTTCACATTGCAAAGAAATTCAAACGGAAAAAGGTAGTATATTAGAGGTTGTTTTTTTAGATAACGCACATGCTTCATACATCGATGAAAAACATTATTTTGAAAAATTCCGCGTAAAAAAAGTAAAAAGTTCCACTGGACAAGAGCAAATGCGCTACTTCATAAAATGCAAAATTGAATTGCTTGGAAGGAAAATAGTGACAGAATTTTCTTTAACAGAGCGAAAAGGCATGCGTTTTCCTATTCTTTTAGGGCGTAAATTATTGAACAAAAGATTTATTATTGATACCTCCCTTGTGAATGTGTCGCAAAAAATAGAGAAAATATGAAAATCGGAATTTTATCGCGCAATGCGAATTTGTATTCTACCAGAAGATTGGTTGAAGCTGCAATCCAAAGAGGACACGAGGCGCATGTGGTGGATCACCTAAAATGCAATATAGAAATTGAGCAAAAAGGGCCTTCTTTGTATTATGGAGATGATTATTTAACTGGTTTTGATGCAATTATTCCAAGAATTGGCGCATCGGTAACGTTTTACGGAACCGCGGTTGTACGCCAATTTGAAATGATGAACGTTTTTACGGCTGTCAATTCACGTGGAATTGTGCATTCACGAGATAAATTGCGTTGCTTGCAGGTTTTATCAAAGGAAGGAATCGGCTTGCCAAAAACGGTATTCACTAACTATTCTAGAAACGTTGAACACGTTGTGGAATCTGCTGGTGGTGCGCCAGTTGTTTTAAAATTATTGGAGGGAACGCAAGGATTGGGGGTTGTTTTAGCTGAAAATCAAAATGCTGCGCAATCGGTTTTAGAAGCGTTCAACGGTTTGAAAGCGCGTGTAATTGTTCAAGAATTCGTAAAAGAAGCAAAAGGTGCAGATATTCGTGCGTTTGTTGTTGATGGAGAAGTAGTAGGAGCAATGAAACGTCAAGGGAAACCTGGCGAATTTCGTTCGAATTTACACCGTGGTGGGACTTCCCATATAATTGAATTGACTACGGAAGAAAAATATACGGCTATTTTAGCTGCAAAGGCGGTTGGACTTGGTATTGCCGGTGTCGATATGCTGCAGTCGGAAAGAGGTCCGTTGGTATTGGAAGTGAATTCATCGCCAGGATTGGAAGGAATTGAAAAGACGACGCATGAAGATATTGCGGGAAAAATAATTGAATACATCGAGAAAAACGTAAAGCGATAACGATGAGTCAGAAATACAAGAAATTTGTAATTCTTGGAACGGAAATTCTACCTGGTAAAGGGGCACAATTAAATTTAGATGTTGCAAAATTGCATACAACAACCCCTGTATTGGTTCCGGTGATTGTGCAAAGAGCAAAAATCGACGGCCCCACGGTTCTTTTAATGGCTGGTTTGCACGGAGATGAAATCAATGGGGTAGAAATCATTCGTAAAATCATCCGCAAGAAGTTTAATAAACCATTGGTAGGAACGATTATCTGTTTGCCTGTTTTCAATATTTTTGGATTTTTGAACGTTAAACGCGAATTACCGGACGGTAGAGATTTGAACCGAAGCTTTCCAGGAAGTAGTTCTGGTTCTTTGGCAGCGCAGTTTGCATTCCATTTTATGAAAGAAATCTGTCCACATGTAGATTATGTGATTGATTTCCATACTGGTGCGGCTTTACGAAACAATTTTCCACAGATTCGATGTGTAATGGAAGATTCTGAAAGTGTGGAACTAGCTAAAATTTTCAATCCACCATTCATTTTAAATTCTCCACACATTGCTAAAACGGTACGCGAAGCAATGAGTAAAAAAGGTGTCAAGATGCTTTTATTTGAAGGTGGAAAGGCAAATAATATTGAAGAACTTGTGGTGGAAGAAGGATTAAATGGTGTAAAGCGTTTGCTGAATCATTTGGGAATGCGCACGTTCAAAATAGATATTTCAAAGGAGCGTTCACCCGTTTTTTTAGCGGAAAGTAAATGGATGCGCGCACCACATTCTGGTATGTTCCAAGCAATAGTACGCAATGGCGAAAAAGTTGTAAAGGGTGATGTAATCGGAATGGTGACAGATCCCTACGGGAATTTTGAACGAAAAGTTAAAGCGAGTTCTAGCGGATATATTATCTGTTTGAACGAATCACCTGTTGTATATAAAGGCGATGCAATATTTCATATTGGAAAGGTATTCGACCAAGAAAAGGATTTAAGTACTGAAAATGCACTACTTGTTTGATTCTCTTTCCTACATTTGTTCTAAATAAACACGTATGTCTGTTCATAAAAATGTAAAAAAAGTTACCACGCATACCTTGCAGGAAATGAAAAATGTTGGCGTGAAAATCTCCATGCTTACCGGCTACGATTTTTCCATGGCAAAAATTATTGACGAAGCGGGCGTGGATGTAATCTTAGTTGGCGATTCTGCTTCTAACGTTATGGCCGGCCACGAAACAACGTTGCCAATTACATTGGATCAAATGATTTACCACGCTTCTTCTGTCGTTCGTGCAGTTTCTCGTGCTTTGGTTGTCGTAGATATGCCTTTTGGTTCCTACCAGGGAAATTCTAAAGAAGCTTTGTCTAGTGCGATAAAAATCATGAAAGAATCTGGCGGACACGCAGTAAAAATGGAAGGTGGAAGGGAAATTAGCGAATCCATCAGTAGAATTTTGACTGCTGGAATACCAGTAATGGGACATTTGGGACTGACGCCACAATCCATTTATAAATTTGGAACGTATGTCGTTCGTGCCAAAGAAGAAGAAGAAGCGCAGCGTTTGATTGAAGACGCAAAAACGTTGGAGGCTGCTGGATGTTTTGCCATTGTTGTAGAGAAAATTCCGGCAGAATTAGCAGCACTTGTTGCGAAAACAGTTGCAATACCTGTAATTGGAATTGGAGCTGGAAACGGCGTGGACGGGCAAGTTTTAGTGGTGCACGATATGCTTGGCATCAACAACGAATTCAGTCCGCGATTTTTGCGCAAGTACAACAATTTGTACGAACAAATGATGCAATCTTTTCAAGAATATATTCGCGATGTGAGATCCGGAGATTTCCCAAATGAAAAAGAACAATACTAAAAGATTTAGTAATAATGAATCACAAATAATGCATCACGAATAATGAATCGCGAATAATGAATAATGAATCACGAATAATGCATCACGAATCACGAATAATGAATCACGAATAATGCATCACGAATCACGAATCACGAATAATGCATCGCGAATAATGAATCTCGAATAATGCATCACGAATAATGAATCACGAATAATGAATCACGAATCACAAATAATGCATCACGAATTACAAATTTTATTTGAAGATAATCATGTGATTGTTATAAATAAGCGCGCCTCGGATATCGTGCAAGGGGATAAAACTGGCGATGAAACCATGCCGGACAAAATAAAAGCGTATTTAAAGGAAAAATACCAAAAACCTGGAAATGTTTTTTGCGGGGTGGTGCACCGATTGGATCGTCCAACGAGTGGTGCGGTTGTTTTTGCTAGAACAAGTAAAGGATTAGAGCGCTTAAATGCGCAATTTCGGGAAAAAGAAACCAATAAAGTCTATTGGGCAATTGTAGAGTCAAAACCAGAGCGTACCGAAGGAAGATTAGAACATTTTTTAAAGAAAAACGAAAAGCAAAATAAATCCTACGCCTCTTCGAAGGAAACCCCAGATTCCAAAAGAGCGGTATTAAATTATTCCTTAATTGCTTCGTCGGATAAATACCATTTACTGGAAATTCACCTGGAAACCGGCAGACACCACCAAATTCGCGTGCAACTGGCTACAATGGGCTGTTTAATCAAAGGAGATGTGAAATATGGTGCCCGCCGATCGAATACCGACGGCTCCATTTGTTTACATGCGCGTTTTCTAGCGTTTTCTCACCCTACAACAAAAGAAAGCATTCAAATTGTTGCGCCCGTTCCAAATGACCCATTATGGGCGTATTTTGAGAAAACTATCGGCGGTTTAAAGTGATTTTTTTCAGCAATGTAACATTTGATACAATTTAATCAGCTGCACCATTCTACCTTTGTTGGGTAAAACAAAACGAAATGACACATTTTCTAAAAAAATACCGATTGACATTCCTTGGGGTATTAATTGGAGCGATTGCCGGCTACGCATACTACTATTTTGTAGGGTGTAATTCTGGAACATGCGCCATAACATCTAGCCCAATCAATAGCACAATTTATGGTGTTTTAATGGGAGGTCTGTTGTTTAATATGATTCAAACAGAATTTAGTAAAAAGACAAATGATGGAAAATAAAGAGTTTACAGTAATTGATGTTCGCACACATAGCGAATATTCGGGCGGACACGTCGCAGGTTCAATCAACATTCCCTTGCAGGAATTAGTGGATAGAACCGAGGAAATCAAAGCAATGAAACAGCCAATTATATTTTGCTGCGCAAGTGGAAATAGAAGTGGACAAGCAACGGCTTATTTTAAAGCGCAAGGATTGAACTGTGAAAATGGCGGTTCTTGGATGGATGTTAATTTTAAACTTACAAAATAATGGGATTTTTAAGCAATCTATTCGGTGGTGGTCAAAAAGTTGACCTGAAGAATTTAGTGAAACAAGGCGCACTCATCTTAGATGTTCGAACACCAGCCGAATTTCAAGGTGGACACATCAAAGGTTCAATCAATATGCCTTTGCAAACATTGAATCAAGGACTAAAAAAATTAAAGAAGGATCAAGCAATTATAACGTGTTGCGCTTCGGGAATGAGAAGTTCTTCCGCAAAAAGCATCCTGAAATCAAATGGATTTGAGGCACACAATGGCGGTGGTTGGACATCCTTGCAAGCCAAATTGCATTAACAAAAAGCAATCATATTGAGGCGATTCCACTGGGAGTCGCCTTTTTTTTGCCGATTTTTCCGTGCTTATTCCAGCGTATTAACTGTGTTTTGAATTTGCGCGGCTATTTCCACTAATTTAGATTGTACATTTTGTATTTCTTTTTGTTCTGCCGCAACGGCGCTCTCAACACGCAACACGATTTCCCAATCTGGTGAGCAGGAATAGATTTTTTGCTTGCCTCTGGTTTCTCTTTTAAATTGATTTACAGCTTTTACAATAGCGATTTTAATACGTTCCAATTTATCTATTTCTGCCTCCATGGATTGTAGAGATAAGGCAAGGGTTTGTATTTTTATAGCTTGCGAAGTTCCGTACTTGCTCGTAGCATTTTTTATTTCCTCTTGGTATTTTTTTAAATCTGCATAGGCTGTTTCTTGCGATTTGGCAAAAGAAGCCATTGTTTGATCGTATTTCAGTACATAGTTTTTTACGTCGCACATCTGAATACTCGGAACAACCGACTTCGTAGCATAAACATTAAAAGTTGTCGCTTTTTTGAGCGTTTCTTCACCCATTTTTTCAAGCGATTTCACATAAACTTTCATTTTTTTTCGCGTTTGTTTCAAATTATCCCATTCTGGTGTATTCGATGCGATGGTGTTCTTGCCCTTACTATATTCTGAAAAGTTGGCAAATTCCTTGTTTACCTCGGTTTTTATTTTGTTGATTTCAGCAACGGAAGAATTAACATCCTCCAAAAGTTTTTGCGCAGTTTGGAAGGGTTCCACTTCTGTTTTGCAGTCTAAAGTAAGATATTCCTTCTGCATGTCGGCAACTTGCTTGGTAATGGAAGTGCAATTCGCCTCAACGTTCGCCACGCTCGATTTAAAAGTGGCATTGGTTTCTGCTGTGTTATAATGAAGAATACAGCTAGAAAGAAGTCCGAGAATGCTAGAAAAAAAGCTAAGAAAGTATAATTTACGGTAGTTTTTCATTTTAGTACGTGTTAGTAATCGTATTCGTTTTTGTAAAAGTATTAAAATTTAATTTGCGTTTTGGTTTGATTTTTTTCTTCTTTCAAAAAAGGTACTTTCAATTTTCGTTATGCGCTTGGGACACTAGAATGCTGCCCAAATTGTGTAACTTTGTGGTTATTCTTTGTTTTTAAGGACAAAACACTTTTTAAATTACAAAATCTCAATTTAGTTCCAATGGCAATCGACAAATTAAGAGCAAATATTTCCGTGAGCGATGAAGAGTTCGACAGTCTTTTTCCGGAGGAAGTGCGTGAATTTTCGAATCGACATTACACTTCCGTTTATATTTCCCAACGTGCAGCTGCGTTTCTTGCCGTGAAGGAAAATGTGCAGATTCTCGATATTGGATCTGGAACTGGGAAATTTTGTCTAGTTGGCGCTGCTTGCACAAATGCTCATTTTACGGGTGTGGAATACCGAAAATACCAAAATCAAATTGCACAAATGTGCGCGGATCGTTTTGCCTTATCAAATGTCAGTTTTGTTTATTCCAATATTTTAGATGTTGATT
>JBEDAD010000309.1:0-2917 GCA_041177985.1 Bacteroidota bacterium
AATTTTGTGCGCGATGGAATTACACAAGTTACTTTACAAAAAATAGAATAGATATGAATAAATTGAGTTTAATTGCAGTTGGGATAGTTGTATTAGCAGCATGCGCACCAAAAACAGCCGAGGTTATTTCACCCGTTGAAAAACCAGCAACAGTTGTAACATCCGAATTTCCATCTTCGGAAATAGCAGAAGGAAGTAAGTTATATGCGGAGAATTGCGGAAAATGCCATGCATTGAAAACAGTTACAGACTTTTCTTCCGAACAATGGCATAAGATTGTGCCAAATATGTCTGCACTAGCGAAAATAGATGCTAACAAAGAAAATAAAATACTTCAATACGTTTTGTGGAAATCAAATAAGTAATACAAAGCGATGCACCGCAGTAAATTTCTTCAAATTATGGGAGGATCAACCGTTTCTTTGAGTACATTAACTTCCTTGGATATTTTACTGAATACGCTAAGCGAAACGGCTCTAAAAATGCCCGTTTTATTTGTTGGTCACGGCTCACCGATGAATGCCATTGAAGAAAATGAATTCACGCTGTATTGGAAGAAATTGGCCTCGGAGATTGAAAAACCGAAAGCTGTACTGTGCATTTCTGCCCATTGGTTGACCCGTGGAACATTCGTCACAGCGATGAACCATCCAAAAACAATTCACGATTTTGGCGGTTTCCCACAAGCATTGTTCGATGTAAATTATCCAGCGCCAGGAAATCCAGAATTAGCGGAGGAAACTGCAAAATTAATAACTTCCACTTCGGTTGGATTAGACCACGAATGGGGATTGGATCATGGAACTTGGTCAATCGTGAAAAACATGTATCCAAATGCAGAAATTCCAGTTTTGCAATTAAGCATCGATTACAGTCAACCAGCGCAATACCATTACGATTTGGCAAAACAGCTTGGTGCGCTGCGCAAAAAAGGCGTTTTAATAATTGGTAGTGGAAATATGGTGCACAATCTTGGAATGGTTGCTTGGGACAAGTTGAACGAATCGTTTGGATTTGATTGGGCAATTGAAATGAACTCTATTTTCAAGAAGAAAATCGAGGGAAATGACCACACTGCTTTAATTCAGTATGAAAAACTGAGTTCTGCAGCAAAATTAGCCGTTCCAACGCCCGACCATTACTATCCGTTACTTTATACGCTAGGTTTAAAAGAAGAAAAGGACAGTATTTCTTTTTTTAATGACAAGCCCGTTGCAGGTTCATTGACAATGACTTCTGTGAAATTTGGCTAAAATAGTCCCAAAACTTAGTTTGCTCCAATGGAAACGAATACCTTTTTGTTTTCACAGAATAAAAACTATCTTTGAACATGCTGTCCGATTTGAAAATTATCGATATTTCAACTGTCCTTGCGGGGCCATCCGTGGGAACATTTTTTGCGGAGCTTGGAGCGAATGTTCTTAAAATAGAAAATCCAAATCTACCCGATGTTACACGAAGTTGGAAATTGCCTTCCGAAGACAAAAACAGCACTGTTTCAGCCTACTTTTCATCCGTAAATTATAAAAAAAACTACCTTCAATTAAACCTGAAAGAAGAAAAAGATTACGTCCAATTTATGGAATTAATCCGAGACGCAGATATTCTTATTTCCAACTTAAAATTTGGGGATGCAGAAAAATTGAGGTTAGAGGATGCGCTGCTTCGAAAAGAAAATCCACGTTTAATCTGCGGAAAAATAAACGGCTTCGGTAGCAAAAATGACCGTGTTGCGTACGACTTAATTCTACAAGCTGAATCTGGATTTATGTCCATAAATGGAACATCTGAAAGCGGACCTGTTAAAATGCCGGTTGCGTTGATTGACGTTTTGGCGGCACACCAATTGAAAGAAGGATTATTACTCGCGCTGCTTGAAAGAGAAAAATCAGGGAAGGCTAAAACCGTCACCGTTTCTTTATACGATACCGCAATCGCGAGTCTTGTGAACCAAGCTTCGAATTATTTGATGGGAAAAGAAATCCCGAAACGAATTGGGAGTTTACATCCGAATATTGCGCCTTACGGAGAGATCTTTAAAACGGCAGATGGCGATTTTATAACTTTTGCCATTGGAAGCGATAGCCATTTTAAGAAACTTTGTCACTTTTTGAATGTAAATGAATTACCGAAGGAGGAGCGGTTTTACTCCAATTCCAATCGGGTGAAAAATCGAGCGGAATTAGAGAAAATACTGCAATCCAAGCTTTTTGAAATTCCAACAGACACCATTCTTTCTGCCATGAAAATGGAAAATGTTCCGGTAGGGAAAATTCAAAATTTAGCGGAAGTTTTTAGTGATCCCGCTGCACAAGCTATGATACGAGAAGAAATTATTGATTCCAAGCCAACCAGCCGAATCACTTCAATTGCATTCAAATGGGAATCCTGATTCGAACACCGGAAACGGAAAAGGAATGGGAAGAGTATTACGATCTTCGATTTCGTGTATTAAGAGAACCACTGGATCAGCCCCGCGGAAGCGAAAAAAATGATGGTGATTCCTCCGGAATACATTTTGCCTTATTTCAAGAAGAGGAATTAAAGGCAATTGCTCGGTTAGATCAATCGGGAGAAAATTGTGCGCAAGTTCGATTTGTTGCCGTAGAAACGGATGTACAAGGAATGGGATACGGTCGTTTAATTATGGAAGCAACTGAAGAGAGCGCTAAATACTTGGGAAATTCGAAAATGATTTTGCACGCTCGTGATTACGCGGTAGATTTTTACCTTAAACTAGACTACACACTTTTAGAACCTTCCCATAAATTGTTTGGGGTTTTGCAGCATTTCCTAATGGAAAAAGAATTGTAATCGTTGGGTATTATTTTGTCTTGAATTCCGCGCCACACGTATTGCATTTGTACACTGGATTCGCATAAATCGGGAAAATCAAAAAGAAAAAAGAAACAAGTAT